>JBCBGJ010000006.1:0-18190 GCA_038526925.1 Pseudomonadota bacterium | reverse complement strand
TTCGAGAGCGCCACGATTTCTGGGTTGGCCTAGGACATCGATTCCTCGGGCACGTCGAACGGTGTAAAGTGCTTCTACATCTGGTCGATTGTACTCAGGACGACCCCGACCAAGCATATCTCACCATTCGTGAAGAGCTCGAAGCGTATGATCCGGAGCTGGCGGCCAAGCCAGAAATCGTGGCGCTCTCGAAAGTCGATGTCCTCGATGAGGAATTGGTCGATGAACAAGCCAAACTGCTTGAAGCTGCATGCGGACAAAACCCGCTACGTGTCTCTGCCGTCTCTGGAGAAAGCGTAAAAACCGCACTTGGTCTTATGTTCAAAGAACTTGGCCAGATCAGAATCCAAGAACAAGATCCAGATACTTTGGATGACGATTGGAGTCCACTGGGATGACCCAGGAAGTCTCCCTCGACCAACTCAAAAACGCGAAGAGAATTGTCGTTAAAGTCGGATCCGCTTTAATAGCCGAAGCTGGGTCTGTTCGGCAAACTTGGCTCAACGAGCTTGCCGCGGATATCGCGGAACTGCGGGCAGCCGGGCAAGATGTTATCCTCGTCTCATCTGGCGCAATCGCGCTTGGACGCAACAAGCTTGGTCCGGAGCGCCCTCGAAAACTTGAAGAAAAACAGGCTGCAGCGGCTTTGGGCCAACCGCTTCTCATGGCGGCTTTGACGCAGGCGTTTTCGTCGAAGAATATCTCCGTCGCGCAAACTCTGCTAACTCTTGATGACACGGAAAACCGGCGCCGCTGGCTAAACGCAAGAGCGACATTGGACACTTTGCTTGGGGCAGGGGCTGTCCCGGTCATCAACGAGAACGACTCCGTTGCGACAGACGAAATCCGGTATGGGGACAATGACCGACTCGCCGCACGCGTCGCACAGATGATGAGCGCGGACGTTTTGGTACTTCTCTCCGATATTGATGGCCTCTACACCGCCGACCCAAGGCAAAATGAAAGCGCCGAACATTTACCCATTTTGTATGACCTGACTGCTGAGCATGACGCGATGGCCAGTGGCAGCAACGCGCACGCCGATCTTGGTAGCGGTGGCATGACAACAAAACTCACAGCGGCGCGGATCGCACAAAGTGCTGGGTGCTCCACAGTGATAACGCTGGGCACGGGCAAGCGTCCTTTGAACACCCTCTTAGCGGGTGGACGGGCCACTTGGATTCTATCGACTATGACGCCGGTCACCGCGCGTCAAATCTGGCTCAAAGGGCATCTCACGCCGGAAGGTTCAATTTCTGTCGATGCGGGCGCGGCAACGGCGCTTGCAGGTGAGGCCAGCCTTCTGCCTGTCGGCGTCACCAGCACACAGGGTGAGTTTGGCCGCGGTGCGGCAGTGGCGATTAAAGATCCTGATGGTCATGTCATCGCTAAAGGGATCTCTGCCTATAGTTCACGCGATATTGCTCGAATTGCGGGCTTGCAGTCAGATCAGATTGAAAAAGAGCTCGGATTCCGCGGCCGTCCTGCCGTGGTGCATCGCAACGATTTGGTTATGGAACGATAATCTTGACACTGGCAGCCAAAATCGCCCCAGTGCTTAGATGGATGGATCGGTAACCCTAACCAAGCGGATTGGTTTGTTTTTAGGACCCACGGCCGCAGCTCTCATGCTGATGGTTGGGGCACCGGAAAGCTTGAGTTTCTCTGCATGGGCGATCGGGGCTCTAATGGTCTGGATGGCGGTCTGGTGGGCGACCGAGCCGATTCCGATCCCGGTGACATCGCTCTTACCGCTTGTTGTGATCCCTTTGATCGAAGCAGGCAGCGCTCGGGAAGCCGCAGCCGGATACTCTAGCCCGATTGTGATGTTGCTCCTTGGCGGGTTTGTCATTGCCTTAGGCATTGAGCGCTGGGGGCTGCACAAACGTATCGCGTTGAACATCGTCTCGCGCGTCGGCTCGCATCCGTCCGCCCTGATTTTTGGATTCATGATTGCGACGGCACTGCTCTCCATGTGGATCTCAAACACCGCGACAACACTGATGATGGTGCCGATCGCCATCTCTGCCGCTGCTGCGCTTAAGGATGAATCAGGAAGATTCGTAACCGCGCTCTTGCTGGGGGTTTGTTATGCCGCGTCGCTCGGCGGGGTGGCGACGCCAATTGGGACACCAACCAATCTCATCGCAATAGACTGGCTAGAACAAAATACCGACACGACGATCGGGTTTGGCCAATGGATGGGGTTTGGGATTCCAGCATTGGCAATGATGATTCCAGTGGCTTGGTGGTCCGTCACACGCGGCCTGCCCAATCTGGGGGACGGCACGGCCGCGATGCAGGAAGTGCAGGAACAGAAAAGCGAGCTTGGCGGCGTCACAGCGCCGGAAGCACGCGCGGCGATCGTGTTCGGCGTCGTGGCTTCGCTTTGGGTGATGCGCGTCCCAGTTCAGCTTGCCGCCGAGTCGGGTGGATGGGCGTATCCGTGGCTCATGGCGATTGGGGATATGGGGATTGCTATTGCCGGCGCGATCGCAATGTTTCTAGTGCCAGCGGGTAAAGGCAATAAGCGGGCGCTTCTCACCTGGGGAGAGGCGGTCAAACTCCCTTGGGGCGTGCTCATCCTATTTGGCGGCGGGATAAGCCTCGGCCAAGCCGTCACGCGAACGGGACTGTCGAGCTTTATCGGTGAACAGCTCACGACGCTGTCGGTCCTCCCACCGATATTCTTTATCGCGGTTGTAGTTGCTCTTGTGATCTTCTTGACCGAGCTGACCAGCAACGTCGCGACAATGACTACCCTGGCGCCAATTCTGGGAGCCCTTGCCACCGCAATTGGGGCAGCGCCAGCGAGCTTGCTTGCGCCCGCCGCAGTCGCAGCCAGTTGCGCGTTTATGCTGCCAGTGGCGACGGCGCCAAACGCTATCATCTATGCCACGGACAAAGTCCCGATCGCGCAGATGATTCAGCGCGGGGTGCGTGTCAATTTAATTGGCATTGCCGTGATCACAGCGATTGGATTCTGGCTCGCACCGATGGTGCTCTAGCGCTCACTTACAGGCGCAGGCTGCATCTTCCGCAAGTTCGCCGAACCCATCAGCGAAGAGGTTTTCAACCGAATCCAAGACAAAGACGGCATCATCGCCCTCAGCCGTCAAAACGACCGTGTTTCCAATCCCCGCACCAAGGCACAGTAAATCCATAATTGAGCGGGCATCTGCGCTCTCACCTTCGAAGCTCACCGTGACCTTGGTGGGCAAGGTCAGCGCCAATTGCGCGAGCTTTGCAGAGGCACGCGCGTGTAGGCCTTTGCGGTTCACAATCTGAATATGTCGGGACTGTTCGCTCATTTTGTTCGGCTCATGACTTGCGATCCAATTCGAATATAGCGTTTGCCCGCATCGCTCGCTGCTTGCACCGCTTCGGAAAGGGTCAGCTCAGAGCGTATTTGCGCCAAATGGATCAGCATTGGTAAATTCACGCCGCCAATCACATCGATCTTGCCCGGCGCCAGACTCGATAGAGCGAGATTGGACGGGGTACCGCCGAACATATCGGTCAGGATGATGACACCCTTACCTTTATTGCAGGCTTTGACCGTATCGCGGATCTCGTCGCGGCGTTGATCGATATCATCTTCAGCTTCAATCGAGAGCGCTTCAAACGCGTCTTGTTGACCAACCACGTGTTCGGCCGCGCGCACCAGCTCGTGCGCTAGTTTTCCGTGACTTACAACGACGATACCGATCATGGGACCGTTCCATTTACTCACCGTACGTTATGAAGCTGACACCACAAAGGTTAAGGTCAAGTCAGTTTTATCAGGATTCTAAGATCTTGCGTCTGGCCTGTGTTGGCCGGGCCACGTCTCTTATGACGCGACGCTGTCAAAGAAATCCGCGTAAAATAGATCAGACTCCTCGCCCAGGATGCCAAGATCGACTTGGATGCCGGCTTCCCGCAACCGCGCTATACCGCCGCTCCCGAGGGGGTGAGGATCGCGCGAAGCGATCACAACTCTTGCAACCCCTGCTTCCACGAGGCGCTGAGAGCATGACGCTTCTTTGGTAGAGCGCTGGCGACACGGCTCAAGCGTGACATAGGCGGTTCCACCCGCGGCCGCACCAACTGGCATATTCGTCAACGCGAGCTGTTCAGCATGCGGGCGACCGCCATCACCCGTGGCGGCTTCGCTAAGGCGTTGACCATCGCGATCGAGAATGACGCAACCAACACTCGGATTCTGACCCGTGCGTCCCGACTGTAATTTTGCGAGCTCTAAAGCGCGCTGCATGTGTAAGGCGTGAGCACTCATGGCAACTCCGGCAGATCTCTGGCGCGCTCAGTATCGAGATATCGCGCCGCTATTGGTAACAAAGCATCATTAAGCTCGATCAACAATGGGTTCCCCGTTGGGATTTCGAGCCCCGTAATGGTTTCGTCAGGCACTTTGAACAAATGCTTCACCAAGGCGCGCAGTGAGTTTCCATGCGCCGAAATGATCGTGTCTTGCCCACCTTCAAGAATGGGCCGTATCGCGCTGTCCCAATAGGGCAGAACGCGCTCTAGGGTTAGTTTCAAGCTTTCAGCAGACGGAACCGGCACGCCGTCATAACGACTATCGGCCGAAAGATCGTAAGGACTCTCCGCGTCCATTGGGGGCGGCGGAATATCGTAAGACCGGCGCCAAATATGAACTTGGTCTTTGCCGTGCTTTTCAGCTGTTTCGGCCTTATCCAATCCCGTTAGGCCGCCATAATGGCGCTCATTCAGTCGCCAATGCTTCTCAACAGGGATCCAGGCTCGGTCCATAGCTGCGAGCCCAAGCCAGAGGGTGCGAATGGCCCGCGTTTGATAGCTCGTAAACGCAAATGTCGGCGCCAATCCCTCAGCTTTGAGGAGCTCGCCACCTTTGGTTGCTTCCGCTTCGCCCTTTTCGGTCAGGTCGGCATCCCACCATCCTGTGAACCGGTTTTCGAGGTTCCATTGGCTTTGACCATGGCGAGTGAGAATGAGCTTCGGCATAAGGCGCCTTTCATTGCAAAGTCTTTAGGGCTGCGACAGACACCAAAATGTGGGTCGCGTTTCATCGAGCGCGTTGCTATCAGAGCGTAGATAGGAATGCTAGCCTACCAAGCAATCCCCCTGCCAAAGGACATGACGCTTTGAGAGACATCGTATTTTACCCGATCGTTGCCGTCATCGTGGTGGCGATGGTTATTGCGTCTCTATATCTAGGATGGCAGCAGCCAAAATGTGGGCCGTTTGGCGGTGCTGATGGTCCCGCTGACTACAGCCTGATTATCCTGAAAGGCCAAGATCTCTGCCGAATGGACGGATTTGAAGGTTATGAGCTCTTGCTTGAGGAAGATGTGCTCACGATCCGCGCCGAAGAAGGCGCGAATGATGCTGATGTTCAACGCAATGCCCACTTCCGCCTCGGGCCGGATCTCGAAACGGTCTATGCGGGTCACAAGCTACGAATTTCCCTAACCGTTAAGCCCACTGACGGCGCGGGCGCTGAAGCGTTTGAGTTCAATTACTCCACCGGAAAAGCAGGAGATACGGGCTGGACCAAGTTCGATCTTCAACCGGACTGGAACACGTATACGGCGGAAGTCGATATTCCGCGCAAGCTTCTCGAGAATAATGGCGCTTTGGATTATATCTCTGTGCGCCCCGTTGTTCCTGACAAAACCCGGGGCATTGAGCTCAGCGAAATTCGGTTTCGGCGCCTTGGCCAGTGGTAGGCTCGCTTAGCGCAGCCAAGCAGCCTCAACGACATCCACCACATCATCCATGATTTCGGTGATCTTGAAGTCTTTCGGCGTGTAGACACGTCGAACGCCCATTTGGCGCAGAGCTTGTTCGTCTTCAAAAGGAATGATCCCGCCAACCACCAACGGCACTGACTCCAAGCCCTGTTGCTGCATTTCAGCGAGCGTTTCTCGCACCAGATCGAGATGACTTCCCGAAAGAATCGATAAGCCAATCACATGCGCGTTTGCCTCGGCGGCTTGCGCCACGATTTCAGACGGCGTGAAGCGAATACCCTCATAGACAACTTGCATCCCACAGGCCCGCGCTCGCGCCGCAATCTGCTCAGCGCCATTGGAGTGCCCATCAAGCCCTGGCTTGCCGAGCACATAGGTTAGGTCTCGCCCGAGCTTAGCAGACACCGTTTCCACCCGGGCTTTCGTCGATTCAATGTCCTCATCGCCGCCCGTATCAATCACCACACTCACACCCGTGGGGCCGCGGAACTCACCAAATACTTCTCGAAGGGTGGTCCCCCATTCGCCCGTCGTAACACCAGCTTTGGCAGCAGCGATACTTGGCTCCATGATGTTTGCGCCCGATGTGGCCGCCGCTTTGAGGTCGAACAGAGCCTGCTCAACGGCGCCCGCGTCGCGTTGTCTTCGCCATGTCTTCAAAGCCTCAATCTGTTCCCGCTCAACCAATGGATTGACCGTCTGAATCGCATCATTTCCAGCGCCGAGGGGGCTTTCTTCTGATTGCGTGAAGGCATTGACGCCAATCACCTGAAGTGAGCCACTTTCGATGCCTTTCACACGCAGAATATGGGCACCTACGAGACTCTCTTTCATATAACCGACCGCCTCGACCGCGCCGCCCATCGCATCGATGTTTGCGAGCTCGTCGCGCGCTTGTTCTTTGAGAGCTGAGGTTTTGCCTTCGATAACATGACTGCCATCGAACAAGTCTTCATACTCCAACAGGTCCGTTTCGAAAGCGAGGATTTGTTGCATCCGAAGCGACCATTGCTGATCCCAGGGGCGCGGCAAGCCTAGCGCTTCATTCCAGGCCGGGAGCTGCAAAGCGCGGCAGCGGGCGCGCTTCGACAAGGTCACCGCCAATGCTTCGATTAGAATACGATAGACGTTATTCTCTGGCTGCGGCTCCGTCAGGCCAAGCGAGTTGACCTGAACGCCATAGCGGAACCGCAAGGCTTTCTCATCGGTGACGCCGTAACGCGTGCGGCCAATCTCTTCCCAGAGATCGACAAAGGCGCGCATTTTACAGAGCTCCGTGACGAACCGGACGCCTGCATTCACAAAGAATGATATCCGTCCAAACACGGTCGGGAAATCTGATTCCGGCACCTGTCCACCGGCGCGAACGGCGTCAAGTACGGCGCAGGCGGTCGCCAAGGCATAAGCGAGTTCTTGCTCTGGCGTCGCGCCCGCTTCCTGCAAGTGGTAAGAGCAGACATTCATCGGGTTCCATTTCGGGACCTCGGTATAGCACCAGCTAATCATGTCGCTGATCAAGCGCATGCTCGGCTGCGGTGGGAACACATAAGTCCCGCGCGATAAATATTCTTTGATAATATCGTTTTGTGTGGTGCCGCGCAGCTTGTTTCGATCATCGCCGCGCTCATCTGCGAGCGCCACATACAGCGCCAACAACCAAGCCGCAGGAGCATTGATCGTCATCGATGTGTTCATCTCTTCCAGCGGCAACTGATCAAACAGGATCCGCATATCGCCGAGATGGCCGACCGGAACTCCGACTTTACCTACCTCGCCGCGGGCCAGGATGTGATCCGCATCATAGGCCGTTTGTGTCGGTAAATCGAAAGCAATGGACAGGCCCGTCTGTCCCTTTGAAAGGTTAGACCGATAGAGCGCATTCGACTTTTCAGCCGTCGAGTGACCCGCATAGGTTCTGAAGATCCAGGGGCGGTCTGGCGCATGCTGAAAGGCTGTATCGGGCAATCCGGACTCCGTTTCTCGGCTCAGCCGCAAGATGCGGGAAGCGCATCGCAACCGCAAGCGTTCAGAACCGCTAAAAATTACATGCATTATTGCATGACAGAGGCGTGATGTTATGCGGTGTCTCAGCTTGTAAGATCGCTTATATGGCAGCTCCCTCTCGGAGTTCCAGAAATGACAGATATGATCGGTCTGCTCGCAGCTATGCTGACGACAATTTCCTTCTTGCCGCAGACCCTACTGGTTCTGCGCACAGGTAAGACGGATGGCATTTCCCTGTGCATGTATGCACTCTTCACAACCGGCGTCGCAGGCTGGCTCGTCTATGGCTTTTTGGTCGGCGCCTTACCGATCATTCTTGCGAATGCAATTACGCTGGCACTCGCCGCGACGATCCTGTCTTTGAAGGTTCGCGCGGTGCTCGAAACGCAAAGCGCCCCGTTGCCAGCGCGCCCCTGACCGGGTTAGGCATGTCCCGCGCCAAACCGGGGCCAGCATCATGCCGCAAACGCTTCTTCTACCGCTTATCCTACGTGTCGCTGGGCCGATCGCGTTTGTCCTGGCCGCTATGACGGCTGGGGTAATGAATCGAAGCATCATGATCGTACCGCTGCTCGCGCTTGCAGCGACGGCAACGACGATCATTATCCGAATGGTCAGTCCCTTTCCGGCATTTGATCTTAAGTCAGCGCTCAATCCAAACGCACCGCAAGAAAAGCCGTCTGCGTTTCGTGGCGCAGGACGACGCTTGATCATAGGCGTCATTGGTTATGGATTTGCCTTTGGCTTCGCAGCGTTAATAGCCGCCATGTTCCAAACCACGGAATTCCAACCGCAAATTGGCGTCAGCGATGCCGGTTACTTTATCGTCCCTGGCGTGATCGCTGTCATTGGCGCAACGATTGGCGCGCGAATTGGGGTCAATCAGATGGCTGGGATGATGGATCAGATGCAGGACATGTTTGCGCAAATGCAATCGCCCGGCTCTGCCAATGGCGATGATGAATTCACCTTTGAAGGCGAAATTATCGACCCCGAAGAGCCCAAATTATAGCCAATCAATCGCACTCAGATCTGCGCCAATAAACTCATAATACGCCGCTTGAATTCTACGTGTAACAGGGCCGGGAATGCCATGGGCAATCGGTTTTCCATCCACCTCAAACAGCGGGGCGATCATAGCGCCCGTGGAGCTGGTAAAAGCTTCCCGCGCAGAGAATAATTCATCGAGCGAAAAAGGTCGCTCCTCCACACTAAGATCGCCAACAAGTGCCTGTACACGCTCGCGCGTAATGCCGGGTAGGAGCGCTGAGGATAAATTTCGGGTGATCAACGCGCCGTCCTCAGAAACGATCCAGAGATTTGCGGAAGCAGCCTCTGTAATCATCCCATCCTCATGCATAATGGCCGTCACCGCGCCCGCCCGCCGCGCCGCGCGGTAGGCAAGCGATTGCGAGACCAATTGCGTGGTTTTGTAATCTCGGCGCTTCCAACGTGTATCTTCGAGAGAAATGGCCGTTATGCCATCGCGCGCCGCTTCGCCGATCAGTTTACGATGCGATGCGAACAAGAATACCGATGGCGTGAGGGTTTCTGGCCCATAGAAGTCACGCGGTCCATGCTCGCCTGCCGTCACTTGAAGATAGATCAGACCTTCTTCGAGCTTGTTTTTGGCAATCAGGTCTTCATGGATTGCTGCGAAATCGACTTCAGGCGCCACAATCTCGAGGCCAGCAAGAGATCGTTTTAACCGGGCCATATGCGGGCCGAAATCAACCAGTTTTCCCGCATAGACTGAGGTGACTTCATACACTGATTGAGCGAACAGAAAGCCTCGATCAAAAGGCGATACCCGCGCCTCTGACGCTGGCAAAAATGCACCATCCAGATAGACCCAGTCCGTCTCGGCCATGACTTCTAATTCCTAGCTCGCGGCATTACTGCCTAGGGCACCTAGCCTAAAGTGAGTCGGTTGAGAGATCTTTGATAGAAAGCCTCCGACCGGATATTTCCCCTATAGAGCGAGTTGGAACGCCGTTTGCTTGTCTGAAAGGCGAATTTCACGGAGTCCCGATATGGCACGTAAAGGTTTCATTGTCGCAATCACATCTGGAGGCCCACATGCCTGGATTATGATCAATGCGCTGCGCGAACAGTTCGGCGATTTTCCTGTAATCGTTGAAGACGGAGAGCCCTCAGACGAATTTTGGCGGCGGCGGCGGAAACTGCTGGGGCCGATGAAAGTGGCGAGCATGCAAGCAGCCCGCCTGCCTATTAAAGTCACCAAGCGCGGAACAGATACAGTGATCCGGGAGATGATCGAAACGCAAGGTCTGCAGCCAGATCCACCGTCCGATCTCCCGTTGATCCATGTCCCATCCGTCAATAGTGATGCAGCGCGAGATGCTTTGAAGGACCTCGATCCGGCCGCCGTTTTTGTTGTGTCCACCCGCATGATTGGCAAACGCACGCTGAACTTTGTCGCGGCGCCATTCATCAATTATCACTCCGGGATCAATCCGGCCTATCGCGGCATGTATGGCGGCTACTTCGCCCTTGCGAATGGCGCACCCGAGCATTTTGGCGCGACCGTTCACCTAGTAGATGAGGGCGTGGATACGGGCGATACCCTTTACCAATCTCGTCTTGAAGCGGACCCGCGCGACAATTTCCATACCTATCTTTGGCGTCTAGCCGCAGGCAGCCGTGATATCGTAATTGCCGCCATGGAAGACGCTCTAAACGGAACGCTCTCCCCAAGCAGCGTTGACCTTCCGTCCAAACAATATTTCGCGCCCACGCTTGGGGGTTATCTTTGGACAGGGGTCAGTAAAGGCGTTTGGTAGCATCGGATGAGGTGCGCCAGACGCTCCGAGATGATCTCTCGCCAATGCGTCTCCGCCGGAGCGGACTGGCGCACCAAGAAGGGCTGATCCGCTTGGGCTGGGAGCGCCACGCTTAAATCTTTTTCAAACCGCCCATCAAAAAGACCTTCAGTCTCATCAGCCGACACCGAAGCAGGATCCCGCCCGATTAGAAATCCCGTTTTTGTGCGCTGAAGCCAGGCGCCGCCGAGCGTTTGCCTTTGACCTGGTTTGGACAGCGTTCCGAGCATTTGCCTGATCGCGCGATCACGTGCGTCCTCTACCGCCCCGCTTGCACATCGAATGAGGAGCTTCATCGCCTGTCGGTCCGGGACCGATGCGCCGGTATCAATCAACCCGCTTTCGCCGACCCGAATTCTGCTGAGGGTTTCCGCCAATGTCGCCTGCTGCGCCAATCGCGCCTTTTGCTGTTCTCGAATGAAATCGCCTGCGACCTTCGAAAAGCGTGGATGACGCGCTAGAAAATTACGGACGCGGACGCGCTCATAAGCAGCGCTCGAATTTGATGGATCATCAACCCAGTCCTGCCCGCTTGATGTCAAATAGGCACGTAGATCATGCCGCGAGGCCTGAACGAGTGGCCGCAGCAGAGTCACAGATCGTCCGGCGGGCCATGCAGGAATAGGTGCAGCCATTGCGGGGCCAGCAAGGCTTGCGTCCCGAACGCCGCGGCGGCGGCGGATCATCGCCGTTTCCACGACATCATCAAATGTGTGACCCGTCATTAGAATGCGAGCGTTCTGTGCTCTCGCCGCTTGCGCCAAAAGCACATAACGCGCCCTTCGCGCCGCAGCTTGGCTCGCGCGCGGCGTGGCCCAGGTCAGGGTTCTGTGGGTGTGGCCCAGCTTGGCGCAGAGCGTGGCCACCATTTCCGCTTCTTGTTTCGCTTCAGGTCTGAGCCTGTGATCGACGGTCAGTACCACTAAAGCGCGTCCGGTATCTTTCGCCCACTCATGCGCAAGATAGAGCAGGGCAAGCGAGTCGCTTCCGCCAGATACCGCGAGAGCAACCGGCGTGTCAGACTCCGGTGCGAACCGTTCAATAAGTGTCTGAAAATCCGCGCCGAACTGCACGCAGCCTAACTATCGCAGCCGGAGCGGACCCGCTCGCCTGCCGCCAGGTTTTTGGTGACGCCAGATGCATTTGGATAGCGCTGTGGGAGCAGATCAAGGGCATTACACGCCTGCTGCGTATCGCCGACGAGGCGCATGGACCGCGCCAGTTTTGCCAGCGCTTCAGGGGCGCGCGGATCATCAGGATATGACCGAATCATATCCGTGTAAGCGGCGCCGGATTCTGGATAAGCCTCTTGTTGGTACAAGACCTCCGCCAGCCAATACTGGGCCTCGCCGGCTTGAGGGTCATCTCCAAATTGAGTGAGAAAAGCGCGGAAGGCATTCTCCGCGCCCGCATAGTCAAACTGCAAAAGCCGGGACTTCGCTTCGGCGAACAATTCACCGGCATCCCCGGGAAGCGCGCTGGCCGACAAGGTTCCTAAAGAGCCCTGCGGGAGCGCTTGTCCACTCGGTCCGGTCTGCGTAATGGCGGCGCCAACTTGGCCTTCAGGCGCCTCTTCGGCACGGCGAACAATGCGAGTAGGACCCGTTGATAATTGATCCGTCTCTATGCTCGGTGCTGCCATCGTAGAAACGATGCGCTCCTCATCGGAGAGATCTTGCTGCGTCTCAAGGCTGCCTGCGTCCGATGAAAGGAAAGCAGGCTCTGGTCGCAACGCTGCAATTTGCCGGTTTAGGTCAGCGATCGTTTCATCCTGTTCAGACAAACGTGCTTCGAGCCGCGTCACCAAACGCTGAAGCTCGGCATCATCGCTTTGCATGCGATTGATTTGATCGCGGCTTTCTGAGAGCAAGAATTCAAGTGTCTCAAGCTTACCCGTCATCTGCGCTTTGTCAGACTCAATGCCTGTCATACGTGCTCGCAATTGCGCGTTGCTGACACGCAAGTCTTCGACCGTTGCCGCAAGTTCGCCGCTCGTCGTGCCTTGTATGATTTCAGCTTGTCGCCGCTGCGCATCGCTGGACGGCGCCATCGCGAAGGCTGTGAAGACCAGGATTAAAACCAGAGAATAACGCAGCATCTTAGACGGGCTCCACTTCAACAATTCAGGGCAATGTGATTCAGATATGAAAAGGCCGGGGCCAAAATGTGACGCCCGGCCAATTCTATTTCGTTAATTGCAGTTGGCTTAGCCGACCGCGCCTGAAATCAGCTGTGTGAACCCGTTACGGTTCTGAGCCCAGGAATCATCGTTCGAACCGAGCGCAATCGGGCGCTCTTTACCGTAAGAAACGGTTTGGATGCGGGCTGGGTCAACGCCGAGGTCGACCAGGTAGTTTTTCACAACAGAGGCACGGCGCTCGCCGAGGGCCAGGTTGTACTCGCGTGTTCCACGCTCATCGCAGTTACCTGCAACGAGGATGTTCACGTTCGGGTAAGATGATAGCCATGCTGCCTGACGCTGCAGGATCGCTTGTGCGTCTGCGGCGAGGCGGTACTGATCGAGGTCGAAATAGACGCGATCGCCAACGTTGACTTGGAAATCTTCGAGGGAGCCTTTGACTGGGCCCGTCGGAACAGGCGGCAATGTCTCTGTTACGACTACTTCGGGTTCTTCAACGACCACGACTTCTTCGGGCTCGTCCACAACTACCGGTTCTGGTTCTGGGGTAGAAGAACATGCTGCGACACCGATAAAGACGGCGATTGACGCAGATGTCATCATAAGCTTACGCATTTAGGTCTCTCCTTGCTTACGCGCACACCACGTGCATTAGGCGGGGTATTTGTCAACTTCGTGTCACCGTATACGCCAATTTTTTCTCATTTGGGAAAGATTACTGAGATTTCAGAATTCCCAATAATTTCCTTACACTATTCGAGCAATGGCGACCAGGCTGGGTCTGAGGCATCTGTCGGAGTCGGCAGTGGTCTCAAATTGCGGCCGGTCAGATCAACTGACCATAAGGTCGGCGATGCCCCAGGGAAGGCTTCACGGAAAAATGTGATGACCCGGCCATTCGGGGACCAATCGGGGCCTTCGTCCAGATATGATTCGCTCAGCAAACGCTCTCCGCGACCATCAATTCCGATGACGCCGATATGAAAACGACCTCGTGTTTGCTTGGTGAAGGCAATCAAGTCGCCCCGCGGACTCCAGACCGGCGTTGAGTAGCGCCCGGTACCAAACGTAATTCGACACGCCACATCGCGTCCGCCGGATGGGCAGGTACGTGGCGATCCATCTGTATTCATCACATATAGTTGCGGACTGCCGCCGCGATCAGAATTGAACACGATTTGGCGTCCATCAGGCGACATGGATGGCGATGTATCGATCGCTGGATGGTCCGTCAGCCGGCGACTCTGCCGCGTTTGAAGGTCCATGATATAAACATCAGAGTTCCCGTTTGTCGCCTGCGTCAGAAGTACAGAATTTCCATCGCGAGAGAAGCGCGGCGCAAAGGTCATGCTGCGAAAATTGCCCAACACTTCCTGACGCGCGCGGCGCAGGTCGTAGAGATAAACGCGCGGAATGCCGCCCTCATAGGACATGTAAGTGATTTGCTGGGCCTCTGGCGAAAAGCGCGGGGTGAGTACAGTGAACGCGCCGCTGGTGAGATATTTCACGTTAGCGCCGTCAGCATCCATAATGGCCAGGCGTTTCACGCGGGCATTCTTGGGTCCTGTCTCCGCGATATAGACGATGCGCGTATCGAAATAGCCATCTTCGCCAGTCAAACGAGTGTAGATGGCATCGGCGATTTTATGCGCGATACGGCGAGCGTCCTCTGGCGTCGTGGTGAAACGTCGCCCTGAAACTTGGCGGCCAGCGGAATCTTCAAACCGCATCAGCTCTTCGCCATACACATCCCACATCCGAACAGAACCGCGGATAAGATCATTTCCATCGCGGGTAATTTGCTCAACCGTTCCAACAACCAGCGCGTCGCTTTGAATAATCTTCCAATCGGCGAAACGCGGCGCGACCTCAATGTTGAGATCGGTTTGAATGTACGCGTCTTCCGGCGTGATCGTGAACAAGCCGGTTGATTCTAGATCTGAGCGGATAACATCGCTGATCAGTTGCGATGTCTCCGCATCGACACCGATCGCCTCAAAATTGGGGATCGCGAGCGGCGTTGGTTTGAGATCCGCACGGTCAACTACGACTTCCAATTGCGCGGTCGCGACTGACAGAGAGCCGAGAAGCCCGATAAAAGCAGCACATATTAATCGTTTCAGCATTGCATAACTCCCGGTTTCCGACTCACCTACTGGCATAACCCAGTCCAAGATAGACATCGATTTCTTTCCAAATTTCATAATCATCTGCAGGCAGCTTGAACGGCGCGCACTTTCCAACCGCCCGCGTGGCCCGATCTACCGCGACGCCCATGTACGAGCTTTGCCGTCCTTTGGGATCGACCACTTGTAAATCGGCGAGCGTCCCATTTTCATTGAGCAGAACTTTCATTTGCACATTATAACGCTCGGGATTGGGTAAATCGTCGACACCTGCCCAACATTCATTCCGAATTCGCGAACTGATCAGCGCCTCAAGACGCGCAGTATTGCCATTGCGTTCGCCAGATCCACGCCGATTGCGAGTCTCTGCGGGTTTTGGAGCGTCCTTTAGGGCCGTTTGGGGCGGTTCTTTCGGGACGGCGCGCGGCTCAGGGCGCTCGCGACGCGTTTCAATCTCGCTCTTAAAGGTCGTTTCACTCTGATTCAGGAAATCTGCGAGCGGATCTTTTGGAGGTTGAGGTTTGGTCTCCTGCTCAGGTTCCGGTTCTGGCTCCGGCTCTTCTTCCTGCTCTTCGGGTTCGTCTTGCTCAAAGTCGGGCAAGACCTCCTCTGGTTCTTCAGGGGTAGGCTCGGGTGTTTCGTTCGAAACGTCTTGTTCTGCCTCTGGAAGTTCTTCCTCGACGGGCTCTTCCGGAATTTCTTCTTCCGGTTCTTCTGGGGCAGCTTCTTCGGGCTCTTCGACCTCTTGTTCGATCAGCGGCGCGATATTGGTGATCTCGCCCAGCTCCGCAAAATTAACGTCGACGGCTTCAACCACATAGGCGCGGCTCTCCACGCCCCAATACGGAAACGTCACATATGACGCGCCGAAAACGGCGGCGTGCACAATGATTGAAGCAGGCAAGCCGCGCAGCATCTCTTAGCCCTCGCGCTCCGCGCGCGCTTTTGGATCAGTGACCAGCGCAATATTGGTGAAACCCGCATTCTTCATCTGGGTCATAACCCCCAGAACCGCACCATACGCGGCATCTGTATCGCCTTGCAGGAAGATCCGTTCTTCATAACCCTCTTCAGCGATTGCGAGGAGTTTAGTGGTGAGCTCGCCGACCTCAATTTCCGTCTCGGACAGAAACACTTTCGCATCTGCGGTCACGGTCACCAAAAGCGGTGTTGTTTTCGGTACGCTTAAACTGCTGGTCGCAGCTTGCGGCAGATTCACTTCCACACCGCGCTGCAAAGCTGTTGCCGTAATCATGAAAATGATCAGCAGCACCAGCATGACATCCACCATGGGTGTCACATTAATTTCGGCATTGAAGGTGCGTCGTCCGCGCCCACCGCCAGATCGAAGCGGCGCCGCCATTAGACAGGCCCATCGCTAGCGCGGCGGGATAAACGCACCAACAGATCCTGGCTGAACGCATCCAGCGTATCAGCATAGCGGTTCAAATCGCCTGAGAATTTATTGTAAAAGATCACCGCCGGAATCGCAGCGATCAGTCCAAGACCTGTCGCAAACAGAGCCTCCGCAATTGGACCACCAACGACAGCAAGGCTGGTATCTTCCTGCGCACTGATATTTAGGAAGGCATTCATGATGCCCCAAACAGTTCCAAACAGGCCGATATAGACCGAGGATGAGCCAATCGTTGCAAGGGCGCCGATGCCGTTCGATATCGATCCAACCTCGCGGTCGACAGTCGCTCTCAAAGATCGCTCTGCACGGGCCACCAGAGCGCCATGTTCATTTGGTGACACGTTTTTCGCATCCCGCCACTCGCGCGAAATCGCTGCAAACAGGCGGGCCCCAGCATTGTCTGGCGCTTGACCAGGTCGCATTTCATAATCGTCTGTGCGGCCATTCCAGAAGGCTTCTTCAAACTCATTTGCTTTCTTACGAGCGCCGCCAATCGCGAAGAATTTCTCCGCTGTGACAGCCCAAGACCAAATACTGGCAATAATCAGTGCGATCAGAACGGCTTTGACCACTGGGTCAGCCGCCATGATCAATTCAAACATCGAAAAGGCCCCTTGGGAGTGAACCTCACCCAGCGCTTGTGACTCCATAAGCGTCTCTCATCCTTCTGATTGGCGGTCGTCACCACCGTATGAAAAGCTTGTTGTTCTATCAGCGGAGAATCGGGCGGAAACGTGACGCGCCGCTGTCTTATCTGCAATGTTCATGGGAATGGCGCGATTGGGTTAATGAAATCTCGATTCTGGTAAACTTGTTAGTTGCGGGACTGCGTTTTTTTTGGTCCTTACCAATGGGTCTGGCACTGCGAAGGAAAAACAGGAATGACCGAAAACACACTCTTTGGCAGCGAGATGAGTTATTTCAGTGGCAAGGCCCGCGCCTATCTGCGCTGGCGGGATATCGCGTTCGAAGAAATCGCGCCGACGCCAGACCTGATGAAGTCTGAAATAATCGCCAATATTGGCTGGCCTGTTATTCCCGTCCTGAAGACCGGAGCCGGCGAGTTTGTTCAGGACACGTCCGACATCATCGCGCATTTCGAGGCAACTAACTCAGGCACAAAAGCCATTCCTGAGACGCCCTTGCAGCGCATGGTCACCTATTTGCTGCAGCTCTTTGCCGACGAGTGGATGACCTTGCCGGCAATGCACTATCGGTGGAACCACAATGAAGAGTGGATCTATGGCGAGTTCGGGAAGAACTCTGCGCCAGACGGTACACCCGAAGAGCAATATGAAGCTGGCAAGGCGGTCGGGCAGCGCTTCCGAAGCTTTGTTCCGATGCTCGGGATCACACCGGAAACGATCCCAGGTGTTGAGAAGGCCTATGAGCAATTCCTCGCCGATCTGTCCGCCCATCTCGAAACGCTACCTTACCTCCTCGGCACACGCGCCAGCTATGCCGACTTTGCCCTGATTGGCCCGCTCTACGCCCACCAGTACCGGGACAAATTCACCGGCGAGCATATGAAGCGGACCGCCCCCAAAGTCGCGGACTATGTCGAACGCGTAATCGCCGGAGAGGGCAAAACCGGAGACCTGGTACCGCAAGACGATCTCCCCGCAACCCTTTTGCCCATCCTCAAAGTCGCCCTCGCGGAGCACATGCCGGTGCTCGCAGAAACCAGCAGATTGTTCAGCGAATGGGCGCGGACAGCTGAGCCGCAATCAGAGGTGCCACGCGGGCTCGGCATGGTGGCGTTCACAACCGGCGGTCATAGCGGCATGATGGCGGCGCGGACGTTTTCTCTGCTGCGCCTTCAAGATGCGCTTGATGTGTATCTGATGATGCTCCCATCGGACAAAAAACGCGCCGACGCCTTTCTCGACGCCATTGATGGCAGCGCTTTCAAGGCTATGCGCATT
>JBCBGJ010000005.1:0-19490 GCA_038526925.1 Pseudomonadota bacterium | reverse complement strand
TTGGCCAATATTGTATTGCGCGCCGAGATAGGCGTCGTTTCAGTTCGCTCACGCGCAACCGCAATTGCAATCTTGCTGATCATCGTTTCCATCATCGGCAATGGCATTGGTCCACAATTTGTTGGCATCATGAGTGACGTCTTTACCGGTATGAACCTAAGCGGCGAAGGTCTCAGCGCCTCTATCTGCGCGGCAAGGGACGGGCTTACGGAAGAACAGCTCGCAAGCTGCGCAACCGGACGATCTGCGGGCCTTAAACAGTCAATCTCCGTGACGACGCTTTGGTTCCTCGTCGCAGCGTTCTGTTTCTGGATGTCATCCCGTTACCTCGAACAAGACCTGGTCGCAAAAGCGGAGACAGCATAATGGCCGACGCCGCAACCGAGACCACGACAGTCACCGACCAAAATGAAGGCTATGGCAGCTCAGGCTATCGCGCCTATGTCTTGTTCGGGCTGATCGTCGTCTACACGTTCAACTTTATCGACCGAACACTCATCGGCGTTTTGGGCGAACAGATCCGCGAGACGTTTGGTCTGTCAGACTTTATGATCGGGATCCTATCCGGTCTCGCCTTCGCGGTGCTTTACACCTTGCTCGGTATTCCGTTTGCGATGTTAGCAGAGCGTAAGAACCGGACTTCCATTATCGCGATCGCCATGGCCTCATGGAGTGCGATGACCGTCGCTTGCGGCATGGCGCAGAACACGATGCAGTTTGCCTTGGCACGGATTGGTGTCGGGATCGGTGAAGCGGGTTGCTCACCGCCCTCACACTCACTGATTTCTGACTATTTCCCGCCGGAGAAACGATCCTCAGCACTCGGTATTTTCGCCCTCGGTATTCCGATCGGCTCAATGCTTGCGGCGCTTGGCGGCGCCTATATCGCGACACGCGGCGGGCTGGATTGGCGCGATGCCTTCATTTGGATGGGCCTGCCCGGCGTCCTTGGCGCGATTATTTTCAAACTCACCGTAAAAGAACCGCCGAGGGGATATTCTGACCCAGGCGGGGCGGCCGCTGCCGCCGCCCGGCAGATGCCATCGCCGTTCAAAGTGTTTGGCGAAGTGTTTCGTAAGCCAACATTCTGGCATGTCTCAATGGGCGGTGCGATGGCATCATTTGCAGGCTATGGCATCGGCCAATTCGTGGCGCCATTCTGGATGAGGGCGCATGGATTGGACCTTATGTCTGCCGCTCTGATCTATGGCGGTGTGCTTGGCGTTGCAGCGGGTATCGGAACGTTTGGCTCAGGCGTCGTGGCCGACCGTGTGCGCGGACGTCACCCGAACTCTGATAGCTGGCTACCGGCCATTGGAATGGCCGCATGCGTTCCTCTGATGATCTTCGGATATAATACAACAGCGTTCTCGTCTGGCGCGACCGCTATCTGGTTGGCCATTCCGGTGCTCGTGATCGCGGCCATCCTGCGATACACTTACCTCGCCCCGATGTTCGCTGTGACCCAAAAACTTGTTGAGCCGCGTATGCGAGCAACAGCCGCAGCGCTCCTTCTTTTTGTCGTGAACCTGATCGGCTACGGCCTAGGACCGCCAGCTGTCGGTTGGATTTCTGATCAAGGCACGAAGTATCACCTGGCCGAACTAGAATCTCCCGTTTCAGCGAGCCAGTGCGGAGGAATTGAACGCTCCCTTCTGGCGACACGTAAAGGGCGCGACGGTGCTTTGTCTGGCGACGATCTCGCCGAAGCGGTCGCAAACAATGATACGTACTGCAAACCAGCGCGAGCGGTTGGAAACCGTATTGGTGTCTCGGTTGGATCGCTCTTCCTGCTCTGGGCGGCGCTCCATTTCTTCCTGATGGGTCGAACCATGCAGCGCGACCTGTGGACGCCAGATGAGTCGCCCGCTACAGCCTGATTTATGGCTGTCTATACGAACGTATCTGACGAAGAACTCGCACAATACCTCACCGAGTATGAGCTCGGTGAGGCGATTGCGTTTAAGGGCATCGCTGAAGGCGTCGAGAACTCGAATTATTATCTGGAGACGACCGGCGGCCGCTTTATCCTCACGCTGTTTGAGAAACGCGCGAACCCGGCGGACCTGCCCTATTTCATTGAACTGAAACAGCACCTTGCCGCGAACGGGTATTCCTGTCCGCTGCCCGTCGCTGCAAAAGACGGTAAAGCGCTGCGAACACTTGCCGGTCGACCCGCTGTGATCATCACTTTTTTGCAAGGCCTCTCACCCCGCATCCCGAACGCTGTTCAGTGCCGTGAGCTCGGGATTGGTCTTGCGAGGCTCCACCAAGCAGCAGCCGACTTCTCGATGGTGCGGGAAAACAGTCTTGGCGCCGCAAGCTGGCCAATCTTGTGGGAGGGGCGCGCGCAAAACGCTGAAGCTCTCCAACCTGGCTTGGCAGATAAGATCACACAAGATCTGGTGATGGCCGGACAGGCGCAATCCTCCTTTGGATCGCTCCCGCGCGGCACAATCCACGCCGATTTGTTCCCCGACAATGCGTTTTTTCTGGGCGATCGATTCACCGGAGCAATCGACTTCTACTTCGCTTGTACCGATGCGCTCGTTTACGACTTAGCCGTCTGTGTCAACGCATGGGCGTTTGAGACTGATGGCGCGTTCAACTATTCCAAAGCCGCCAATTTGATCGCCGGATATGAAAGTGTGCGCCCGCTCGCTGACAATGAAAAGACCGCGTTTCCGATGCTCTGTTTGGGGGCAGCACTCCGCTTCTTCCTCACGCGTCTGGTCGACTGGACCGATACGCCAGACGACGCTTTGGTAAAGCCCAAAGATCCACTCGACTATGCTGATCGTTTGCGCTTTCACCGCACTGCACGATCCATCAGCGATTATGGCGGATAGACGTTTTCCCTAAGTCACCAATGGACAGGCCGAACCGCCGAGCTAATCTCGAATCTAAAGCCTGCCCATAAAGAGGTGGTTAGAGGAACCGAGCCATGCATCCATCACATCACGCGAAAACCGATCCGGATCGCGCCGCCTATATCATGGCGGGCAGCGGAGAGACCGTTACATTTGGTGAGTTGGAGACCCGCTCCAATCAAATCGCGCATGCGTTTCGCACGCTTGGCCTTCAGCATGGCGATACGCTGGCCATCTTTGCGGAAAATAGTCCGCGTTATTTCGAAATTTGTTGGGCAGCGCAGCGGGCGGGGCTCTACTTTGTTTGTATATCTTCGCGGCTCACCACGCCCGAAGTTGAATATATTATCAAAGATAGTGGTGCGCGGCTTTTGATTGCGTCTACAGGGCTCAAAGCCGTCGCGCATGAGGTTATCAGTGTCACCGAGCTAGAGGCCTATTGGTCGATTGATGGCCCGATCCTAGGCTATGAGCCGCTGGAAGGTGTCCGCGCTGGAATGCCGGAGACGCCGATTGCCGATGAGCGCGCTGGAACCGACATGCTCTACTCCTCCGGGACAACAGGACGTCCGAAAGGCATTCGCCCGCCGCTGCCAGCTGACACTGCAATTGATGGCACCAATGCGCTGACTATGATCGCTCAGGCCCTTTTCAAAGCAAGCCCAGACGGGATCTATCTGTCCCCGGCTCCGCTATATCACGCCGCGCCGCTGCGCTGGTGTATGGCGATGACCAAGTTCGGCATGACGCTGATCATCATGGAGAAGTTCGATCCTGAGAGCTATTTGGCACTGGTCGAGAAATACAAGGTCACACATACGCAGCTGGTGCCGACCATGTTTGTGAAAATGCTGAAACTACCTGAAGAGGCCCGGACCAAATATGACGTCTCCAGCCTGGTTGCAGCTGTTCATGCCGCCGCCCCATGTCCTGTCCCAGTTAAAGAGCAAATGATCGACTGGTGGGGCCCCGTGATCGAGGAATATTATGCCGGCTCAGAAGGCAATGGCATGACCTGGGCCAATTCGGAGCAATGGCTCGCTCATAAGGGGACGGTTGGCGCTCCAATTTTCGGAGAGCTCCACATCTGCGACGAAGCGGGCGACGAAGTCGCGCAAGGCGAAGAAGGCCAGATCTATTTTGGCGGAACCGCGCCGCCAAACTATCACAATGACCCGGAAAAAACCAAAGGCGCTCTCAACCCGAAGCACGAGGATTGGTCGTCGCTGGGGGATGTTGGCAAGATCGACGCGGATGGCTTCCTGTATCTGACGGACCGCAAGGCCTTCATGATCATTTCAGGTGGCGTGAACATCTACCCTCAAGAAGCCGAGAATATCCTGATCACGCATCCGGCGGTTGCCGACGTTGCGGTGATCGGCGTTCCAAACGAAGAGTTTGGCGAGGAAGTGAAAGCCGTTGTCCAACCGATGGACGGCGTCGACGGCACAGATGACCTGGCCGATGAGCTACTGGCCTTTTGCCAAGAACGGCTCGCAAAGATCAAATGCCCGAAATCGGTAGATTTCGACCCCGCCCTTCCCCGCCACCCCACCGGCAAGCTGTACAAGCGCCTGGTGCGGGACCGCTATTGGGGCAACAAAGATAGCCGCATCGTCTAAGGAAACACTTGCGGAAACCACCGCTAAGCGCCACTAATCATTACAGAAACAAATTCTCAGGAGGAATTCATGGCTGACCCGAAAACTGTACAATTTGCCGATCTAGAGAGCCTGGTTGGTGAGACACTTCCACCGTCTGATTGGTTCGAAGTCGATCAAACGCGGATCAACACTTTTGCCGATGCAACTGGCGATCATCAGTGGATCCATGTGAACGAAGAAATGGCCGGGAAAATGTTCGGATCAACCATCGCGCATGGCTACCTGACCTTGTCGCTGATCCCGATGTTTGGACCGCAGGTCCTGCGCGTCGAAGGCGTCAGCCGCGGCATCAATTACGGCGCCAACAAAGTGCGCTTCACCAATATGGTGCCTGTGAATTCCAAGCTGCGTCTGGTCCAGACCGTCAAGGAAGTGAATGAAAAAGCTGGCGGCAAGCAGATGATCTCTGAGTGCACGATCGAAATCGAAGGCCAAGAGCGCCCGGCCTGCGTCGCAGAGACAATCTCCGTTCTCTACGGTTAAGAACGACCTATATCGGGTGGGTATTTCAATAGAAAGACCCACTCATGTCGTCTTCCAAAATGTCAGGTCGTCAAAAAATCAAACGCTCAGATGCCGAATGGCGCGACCTTCTCACGCCGGAACAATATCAAGTTGGCGTAAGAGAAGGTACGGAGCGCGCGTTCTCGCCAGGAAACTTCGAGAGCGAAAAGCGCGACGGCATTTATCACTGCGTCGGCTGTGATACGCCGCTTTGGTCCTCGGAGCACAAATTTGACAGCGGCACAGGTTGGCCCAGTTACTGGCAGCCGATGAGTGATGATGTCATCGAAACTAAGACAGATTTTAAACTCATCTATCCGCGTTCAGAATGCCATTGCGCCGTCTGCGGGCTCCATATGGGGCACGTTTTTAAAGACGGACCGCCGCCGACAGGCCAACGCTGGTGCATAAACGGCGTCGTGTTGAACTTTCGTCCCACGGAATCTTAAGATCGAAGCTGGACATCCGACGAGACGTGGTTAGCTTGCCGCTATTCGATAAATAGCGGAGTAGATCATGCGTCTTTCTTTCCTCCTATCCGGCGTCGCCGGATTGGCCATTTTGGCTGGTTGTGCAGCCACATCAACGGTTGAAACCGACCCCGTGACCGTGGATACCCCGCCACCAACTGCTGAAGCTGAGGACGCCTCTGTGACACTCACCCCTCCGGTCGCCAAGCGCGAGATGAAAACAATTGAACAAGTCGGCCGCACGCGCGTCGATCCATATAATTGGATGAAAGACGACAATTGGCAGCAAGTGATGCAGGACCCAACTGTTCTGCGCGCCGACATTCGCGAATATCTCGAGGCCGAAAATGCCTTCACCAAGGCGAAGCTAGAAGAGCCCCTCGAAGGCTTGAAGGAAGAGCTGTTCCAAGAAATGCGCGGTCGGATCAAAGAGGATGATAGCTCGCTGCCATCTGTTCATGGTCCATACGCTTATCTGACAAAGTTCCGTACCGGCGGCGAATATCCCATCATCGCGCGTAAAGCGGCGGCGGACATCTACAATGCTGACGCCGAAGATGAGATCCTACTCGACGGGGATGCGATGGGCGAAGGCAAAGCCTATTTCGCATTCAATGATGTTGAGCACGCCCCGAACCACAAGCTTATTGCCTATGCCGTTGATGAGCAGGGCAGCGAATTTTACGCGATCAAGTTTAAAAACCTTGAGACCGGCGAAACTCTGCCTGATGTGATTGAGAAAACCTCTGGCAGCTTTGTATGGGGCGCAAACTCAGATCGGGTGTTCTGGGTTGAGCGGGATGATGAAGGACGACCGGCCGCTGTTCACATGTACAAGCTCGGCAGCAAGGGATCGACCGAGATTTATCGCGAACAAGACCCTGGCTTCTTCGTTGGCGTCGGCGAGTCGCAATCCGGCGACTATATATTCGTCAGTGCTGGCAGCCATACGACTTCAGAAGTTCACTTCTTTGAGGCCGACGCGGAAGCCCCCGAGCTGAAGACAATCTCTCCGCGCGAGACGGATCTCGAATACAGTGTTGAACATTGGGGCGACGAATTCGTGATTTCGACCAATGCCGATGACTCTGTCGACTTCAAAGTGGTCACCACACCTGTCAGCGCACCCGGCCGGGATAATTGGACGGATATGGTGCCACATGAAGCGGGTACTTTGATCCTTGGCATGGATGTTCTGAAAGACCACCTCATCCGCCTTGAGCGCAAGGATGGCCTGCCACGGATCGTCGTGCGGGAGCGTGAAAGCGGCACGGAGGAGACAATCTCTTTCGAAGAAGAGGCTTACGCCCTCGGGACCTCGGTCGGCTACGAGTATGATACGACGCAAATGCGGATCAGCTACTCGTCGCCCTCGACCCCGTCGCAAACCTTCGATTACGACCTGGCCACGAAGGAACGCATTCTCCGAAAAGAGCAAGAGGTGCCATCTGGCCATGACGCGAGCGACTATGTCGTAAAGCGCGTCTTGGCCCCAGCCCGTGACGGCGAGGAAGTCCCGGTCACGATCCTTTACCACAAGGACACAGCCATTGATGGTTCTGCGCCGATGTTGCTCTACGGTTATGGCTCGTACGGCATCACGATCTCTGCCCGGTTCCGCACCACGCCGCTGGCGCTCGCCGATCGCGGTATGGTGTACGCGATTGTTCATCCCCGCGGTTCGATGGCGAAAGGCTATCAGTGGTACTTGGACGGCAAGCTCAAAAAGAAGGTCAACACGTTCAATGACTATGTTGATGCGGGCAATCACCTGATCGGTGAAGGCTATTCTAGCCGTGGCAATGTGGTTGGCATGGGCGGCTCAGCTGGCGGTCTCTTGATGGGCGCGGTTGCGAACCAAGACCCGGAAATGTTCGCAGGCATCATTGCTGCCGTACCATTTGTGGATGTCATCAACACAATGTCAGACGATACATTACCGCTGACGCCGCCAGAATGGCCGGAATGGGGGAACCCGCTCACCAGCGCCGAAGACTATGACACGATGATGGCTTACAGCCCTTATGATCAGACGACCAACCTGGCCTACCCAGCCATGTTGATCACTGGGGGCCTAAGCGACCCGCGCGTGACCTATTGGGAGCCGAGTAAGTGGGCCGCGAAACTTCGCAATGAAGCTCCAGAGGCAGGACCATATTTCCTCCGCATCAATATGGAAGCAGGCCATGGCGGCGCGTCTGGCCGTTTTGAAGGCTTGAAAGAAACCGCCCTGGAATACGCGTTTGCTTTGGCGGCTGTCGGCAAGGCAGACGATGTCGAGCTGGACTAAGTTATCCACTAGACTGAGCGGGCGCTATAGCCTGCTCAGTCTGCCGAAAAGCATGCTCAATAGAAGGATCTGACATGAAAACGCCTGCAATCCTCGCGGCCTTAGCGTTTAGCGTGACGGCGTGCATCGCCGCCCCTGTGAGCGCTGAACCGGCCGAAAAATCTGACTCCTCAGCCGTGCCGATGATTCAGATTTACCATCTTGAGGGCCGTCGATCCGAGCGAATTGTTTGGCTCCTGGAAGAGCTCAACATCCCTTATGAACTGAACTATGTGCGCGGCGACCTTCGTGGATCGATGGCCCTGGTTCACGCATTGGGTCATGAAATGCCGATGGTCCCAACAGTCGTTATCGAGGATCAAATCCTGGTTGAATCTGGCGCGATTATTGAGACTATTCTCGCCCGTTATGCGCCAGGCGAACTAACGCCCGATATCGCCAGCAGTGACTATCCAATTCATGTCATGTGGATGCACTATGCTGAGGGATCTCTCGCGGCCCGTTTGTTCAGCGACTACAGAGCGTGGCGTACGAATCCTCCGACCGAGCGGTCAATGTTTGTGGACAGCGAGGCGGTTGTACAATTTGCAGAAAACCATTTGGAATCCACACCTTGGTTTGGCGGAGAGGCATTCTCATCCGCTGATATTATGATGTTGTTCCCGCTGAATGTGGCGACCGGGCTCAATCTGGTCGATGAAGCCAAATTTCCATCTATCGCGGCTTGGAAAGCAAAGGTTGAAGCACGGCCAGCCTACCAGCGGATGCTTGAAGCGGCGCGCCCTGATGGCATGATCGGAAGATTGCCTCCGATATCCGTCCGGCCGCCATCGGAACGTCAGTAGCTTAGAGCAAAGCCCATCGCCGTCGCTCTATCAGGCCATTGAAGATGACCATAAAAAAAAGCCCCGACCAATTGGCCGGGGCTTTTCCAATTCCGTGTGCCGGGTCCTAGTGAAGGAACTCGAACAGGCCAGCTGCGCCCATGCCGCCACCAATACACATGGTCACGACACCGTACTTCGCTTTACGGCGCTGGCCTTCCAGCAGGATAGACCCGGTGCAACGTGCGCCCGTCATGCCGAATGGATGACCGATTGAGATCGAGCCGCCATTGACGTTGTATTTCTCTGGATCAATGCCGAGGAAGTCGCGGCTGTAGAGACACTGTGAGGCAAATGCTTCATTCAGTTCCCAAAGATCAATGTCGTCGACTTTGAGGCCGTGGCGCTCAAGCAGGCGTGGCACTGCTTTGATTGGGCCAATGCCCATTTCGTCGGGATCAACACCCCCCACATTGAAGCCCATAAAACGGCCAAGCGGCTGAATGTTGCGGCGTGCAGCTTCTTCCGCTTCCATAACGACAACGGCTGCAGCGCCATCAGAAAGCTGAGAGGCGTTACCCGCAGTGATATACTTGCCTTCTTGAACTTGCTGACCGCCAGAGAATACCGGTGGCAGACCTGCCAGTGCTTCATACGTTGTGCCTGGACGGTTACACTCGTCGCGATCACAAACCACTTCTTCCTCAGTGATTTCGCCAGTTTCTTTGTTCTTCAGCATCATCTTCGTGGCGAGCGGAGCGATTTCCTCTGCCATGTGGCCGCGCTTCTGGAACTCTGCCGTCCGGCGCTGAGACTCAGCTGAATACTCATCCTGGGCTTCACGGCTGACGCCATAACGCTCGGCGACGATTTCAGCGGTCTCGATCATGGTCATCCAGATCGCTGGCCATTTCGCCATAAGATCGTCTTCTGTGTAGCGGTGCAGGTTCATGTGTCCTGAACGCGAGACCAAAGACAGGCTTTCAACACCGCCGCCAATTGCGACCGGCGCACCTTCATTGATGACGGTGTGTGCAGCGTTTGCGATGGCCTGCAGACCAGAAGAGCAGAAACGGTTGATCGTCGCGCCAGAGGTTGAGCTTGGGCAACCGGCCCAGAGCGCCGCGTTACGGGCCACATTGTGTCCAGTTGCGCCTTCTGGTTGCGCTGAACCAAGGAACACGTCTTCGACAGCTTCTGCCTCGACACCAGCGCGGTCCAGGGCATGCTTGATGGCGTGACCGGCCATTGTAATGCCGTGTGTATTGTTAAGAGACCCACGTCCGGCTTTTGCAAGTCCGGTGCGGGCTGTGGAAACGATGACTGCTTCGCGCATGTGAGAGATTCTCCCGTAAGTGGTCTATGTTGCGGCGCACCCTACTGAAGCGAGCAAGCCCCGGCTAGGGGTAACGTTGACGTAAAGTGGAACGACGTCGCGGAAACCCCTTCACGAACCTGTGAATCGCGCCTAGTTTGCCCATTCACAAAGGGGAGAACACACGATGAGTGTATTCAAATTCGCGCTCAATAAGGGCAAAGAGATCATCGCAGATCGAAACAAAGTCGCCGAAAAGGCCATTCGCAAAGAAGTCGAGGATCTCGGCTTGGACGACGATTTAGGCGGCGACTTCAAGGTCACGGTTGAAGGAAAGCAGGTCAAACTGGAAGGCAAAGTTCCAGACCAAGAGACTAAAGAAAAGCTCATCCTGGCGGCCGGAAACATCAGCGGTATCGGCGAAGTCGACGATTCGATGAAAGTGAAATCCAAAGCGAAAGTCGGTGAATCCGTAATGCACACGGTAAAGTCAGGTGACTCACTCTCAAAAATCGCGAAGAAGTATTATGGCGATGCAATGCGTTACCCAGACATCTTTGATGCCAATACGCCAATGCTGAAGCATCCAGACAAAATCTATCCAGGCCAGGTTCTTCGAATTCCAGGAGCCTAGCGAGACATAAAGGAAACCGCTCATGCTGCGTCTATCACTTGCTTCATTTTTAGCTCTGGGACTTGCAGCATGTGCGGAGGCCGAGGCCCCTGAGAATACTTCATCCGAGGCTGCGACGGGGTATTATCAGCCGGGCTCCGAGATCCCAGCATCAGCCGATCTGAGCCGTGGAGACGTTCCGCGTGATGATTATGGACGACCGTATACGTATGAAGGGCTTGGCGAAGCGCTGCCGGAATTTACAGGCGCCTTATCGAGCGGTGCGAGCTTCTCATCAACCCTTCTAGAGGGCCGATGGACGGTCATCGAGGTTTGGGGTATTTGGTGTCACGATAGCCGAAATGACGCCCCATACGCCGCAGCGCTCTCACGCGCCCTCGCTCAAGATCCTGGCGTGGACTTTATGTCGATCCATACCCCTCAGAACGCTGCCCGCGCCAAGAATGCCTACCGCAATTATGGGTCTGTTTCCGCGTGGTTTGAGGAAAAGGGATGGTCTTTTCCAACCCTCGTTGACGAAGACGCCTCTATTCGCGAAACGCTGCGGATCCGTTGGACCCCGACTTATTTGGTCATTGCACCCGATCTCACAGTCCAAGGGTTTCGGACCGGGCTCGCTGATGCCGGTGACTTGGCGGTGAAAGACTTCGTCAGAGACATCTCAGAGACGAAACGCGCTTGGGACGACTCGCAATAGACTCAGCTTCTACGGCAATATCCAAAAACTGAAGAAATCGAGCGTTTCACTCGAACCAAGAATACGTATTCTTACATCGCGTATTTCTTGCTCGTACACCTGTCCGAAAATCTCGTAAAAACAGACATATATAACCGTTATTTCATCAGATTTCTCACATTTAGCTCTATCAACATTCCGTTTCGTTTTGGTATTAAAGTCCGGTAAGCCCACTCTACAGAACGGACCTCCCAATGCTGCACGCTTCAACGAAAAAGCTAATCGACCGCCTTGCGGAAATGACCGACCTGGCCAAACTCGACTGGACTGAAGGTGAAGATGGCAACATCACCTATTCCACTGAGGGCTACAGTGTCTCGCTGACTGAAACCCCGAACGAAATGGTGATCACAAGCAAGGACGGCAAAGAGCTGGAGCGCGCGGGTGCCGAAGAGCTTGTCGCCACACCAACCGATGACGGCGGCACTTACGCAGATATTGTCGCGACGATGACCAAAGAAGCCGCTCGCGTCGCGCGTGGGACTGAAGCCGCCATTTCCACCCTACTCGCTGGCATGCAGGAAGCTCCAGCAGAGCCAATTGTATCGGAAGCCGATGCGCATGTGGAAGAAGATGCAGAGGTCCAGCTGCAAGAGGACCAAGGCGACGAAACAGAAGTCCTCACTGATGATAGCGTTGAAGCGGTCTCCTCGGAAACCGAGCCTGCGACCGAAGTCAAAGAAGACATCACCACTGAAACAAATGATGAGCCTGAAGCTGCAGCCCTGGTCGAAACATCGGAGGAGACAGAACTCGAGGCAAGTTCAGAGACCGAAGCTGCCAGCGAATTGGCCGACAAAACCGACATGGAGGCAGCAGAAGCTGCTGTTTCTGAAGAGGCACCGTTAGATCTGACAGCCGAGACAGTCGCAGAATCCGACACTGAGTCGGAGGATGACGTCACCGAGGCCGTAGTACGCCTTGCCGATGAAGTGAACCAAAGAGAAGATACTGGACTTGATGCGGCGACTGCATCCGCTGTTGGCGCCGTAGCTCTTGCGGCTGGACTGACAACCGAAACCGAAGAGAGCGAGCCAGAGGCGGTCGAACCGGATCTCGCCGAGCCTGAGCCGGTCGAAGTCGAGCCGGTCTCCGCGTTTGCCGCCGCTGATGAAACGCCAACGGCCCCCCCGGTCTATGTTCCTTTTGGATTGGAAGATGCGGCCGAGAACGAGGTCGCAGCGGAAGCGGAAACCGCAGACACAATTACCGAAACAGCCTCGGAATCCCCCGTTGAAAGCGCAGCAGTGTTCTCACTAAGCGGAGCTGAGACCGCGGAACCAGAAGCTGAAACGAAAGTGCTTCCGACCGAGCCCGCAACGGATTGGGCAGCGACGCAAACCGCCTCTGAGGAGACTGCCGAGACCGTTCAGGAGCCGGCCATTGAGGAACCGGCTATGGAAAGCGTCAGCGAGCCTGAAACGCAAGACATATCGGAGCCAGAGCCCGAGGTTCCGGCCTTCGCAATGGCAGAACCTGCTGCTGAGGAAACCATTGAGTCGACACCAGTTGAAGAGACAGTTGAACTAGTGTCTGAGGCCCCGCAATCAGGGGAAGCTCAAACCTATAGCTTGAGCGGCATTGGCGCAGGCTTCGGGCTTGGGGCGCTGTCCGCAAAATCTGAAGCATCAGGTATTCCAGGACCAACCAGTTTTGGCGGCACCAGCGAAGACAAAGTGCTTATTGATGCAACCGAAGACGTGCTTCCAGAAATTGATGGAAAGCCTGCTTTACCAACGGGCGTCGCACCGCTTCCTCCAGCGACCGGCGCAGAGGGAGAAACAGCTGCGGATGCAGAAGCTCAGGATGGCGACGCCGACATCTTAAAGCCACGCACACGCTTCAATCCCTGGGACTGACATATCCCAAGCATTCAGGAACTATTACGAAAGCGCGTCCACATGGGCGCGCTTTACGCATCTGGAAGTGGCACGCATGCCACACTGGGAGGGAATGCAAACTTTTTTACACACAATCCTCCATTTGCTGCTTGCGGAAATAGGAAACGAAGGCCAATTGCGCCGCGAAGGCGTCTTATCGCGAGACGCTCAGAACTCTGACAGAAAGCAGCGAGTTTATGTCTCTAAAGCGCATCCTCCTCATCTCCGCAGCCTCGATCTCAGTCTCCGGTTTCGCTGGCTTACCAGCGATCGCTCAGGCAAGCAGCGAAACCGACGCACGACGCCTAGAACCGGTCGTGACGACCGCACAACGCGTTGAGCAAGACGCTCAAGACGTTCCAATTTCCATCACAACGGTCACGGGCGAAAAGCTCGACAATATCAAAGCCGGCGGTGCGGATATTCGGTTTCTGTCAGCGCGCGCGCCAAGCGTCATCGCTGAGAGCTCCTTCGGACGCGCCTTCCCACGTTTCTACATTCGCGGCATCGGGAATACCGATTTCGATCTGAACTCCTCGCAGCCCGTTTCACTCGTTTACGACGATGTGCCGTATGAGAGCCCGATTTTGAAGGGCTTCCCGGTTTTTGACGTCGAAGGCATCGAGGTTCTACGCGGTCCGCAAGGCACGCTGTTCGGACGCAACACCCCCGGCGGCATTATCAAGTTTGATAGCGTGAAGCCTGGTGAAGATCTGAACGGCTACGCAAAAGCGTCAGTCGGGTCCTATGCCACGACAGAGGTTGAGGGAGCGATCGGCTTCCGCGTGAACGAAAACCTGGCTTTGCGTTTCTCGGGCCTGGTCCAGCAGCGCGACGATTTCGTCGACAATCGCTTCACAGGCGAAGAAAATGCCTTCGAAGGGTTCGAAGAAACCGCGGCCCGCGTACAAGCGCTTTGGTCGCCGGTGGAGTCCACAGACATCCTGTTGAACGTGCACGGGCGTAACAATGATAGCGACGCGCGGCTGTTCCGAGCGAACATCATTGATCAAGGCTCGCGAGGTCTATCTGACGATTTTGACCTCGACACGGTCTTTTTCGATGGTCAAAACGAACTGAAGCAAGAATCGTTCGGCGTCACATTGCGGGTCGATCACGAGATCGATGACTCAGTCGATGTCACTTACGTCTATGGATATGAAACAGCTGAGGTTTTCTCGCGCGGGGATATTGATGGTGGCTTTGGAGCGGCCTTCCTTGGCGCCGGGAATTTTGGCCCTGGCTTCATCCCGTTCCCATCAGAGAGCGCTGGTGGTGTCGATGATCTGACCCAGATGACCCATGAACTGCGCGTTGCATATGACGATGGCGGCCCTATTCGCGGACAAGCAGGCTTCTTTGTTTTTGATGAAGATGTAAGCATCTCATCGCTTAGCTTTGACACACTGGCACCAACTCAACCCATCAATGGCGATGCAGACCGTAGCCAGGATACTAAATCAACGGGGATCTTTGCCTCAATCGCATACGATGTTTCAGAGCAAGTCACGCTCGCTGGCGGCGTCCGCTTCACTGACGAAGAGAAAGTCTTCACGGCTGGACGCTCGATCGGGCCATTCGGCTCCGGTCCCCTCGCCGAACGCACCGTCACAGTTGGCGATGATCAGATCAGCTGGGACGCTTCTGCCACTTACCAGTATTCTGAAGACATTTCTTACTACGCGAAAATCGCGCGCGGCTTCCGTGGACCATCTGTTCAAGGTCGTCTCGTTTTCGGAAACACGATCTCAGACGCAGATAGCGAGACCGTTTTGTCTTACGAAGCTGGCGTAAAATCTGAGCTATATGACAACCGCATTCGCGCCAATGCGAACGTCTTCCTCTACACTCTCGAAGACCAGCAGCTGACAATTGTTGGAGGCCTGGACAACACAGTCGCACTATTCAACGCTGACGAAAGCCAAGGCTACGGATTTGAAGCGGATGTCGAAGCCTTGGTCACAGACAATTTAGTTGTGACCGGCGGCCTGTCTTACAACAATACCGAAATCAAAGATGACGTCCTGCTGTCACCTGGGTGCGGCGCGGGCTGTACCGTGCTCGACCCTGAAGTGGTGGTGGACGGTCAAACCTTTTTCAACATTTCCGGCAACTCGTTCCCGAATGCGCCGGAGTGGATCGCCAACGTCACCGCGCGTTACGGCATTCCGTACCAGGGCGGCGAGCTCTACGTCTTCACAGACTGGGCCTATAAGGGCGACACCAACTTCTTCCTCTATGAGAGTGTTGAATTCGCTGAGGACGGCTACTGGCTCGGCGGTTTGCGTGCTGGTTGGGAAGGCGACAATGGCGTCGCGCTCTCTGCCTTCGTTCGTAACCTGACCGATGAGTTGGTTCTCGAAGGCGCGATCGACTTCAACAACCTGACGGGCTTCGTGAACGAACCCCGCACCTGGGGTGTTGAGATCGGGTATTCGTTCTAAGCGAAAAACTGCGCGAAAAGTCAAAAGCCCCGTCAAAACTGGCGGGGCTTTCTTTTATTCGGCTGGAACACGCTGCGGATGTTGCCAACCTCGGCCTCGTAACATTCCTATAAAGCGCCGGATCGGTTTCATCGTCATGATCCGGTAAACCGACGGTGTGAAATAGAGCGCGAGGATCGCAGACCCTGCGACACCCCCGGCGATCCCGGTTGCGAGCGGCATCCAGAAAACATCGCCTTGCAGGATAATCGGGACAAACCCGCCCATCGTTGTCAGGGTCGTTGCCACAATATGCCGGGTCGCTGCCACAACAACTTCCCGCTGCGCAATAATGTCGTCATTCCGCGCCGCCTCGTTCCCGGTCAGGAGCGCCAGCACAACGATCGTACCGTTAATCGAGATCCCCAGAAGCCCAAGGCCACCCAGGATCGCGTTAAAGCCGAGCGGTAGATTGAACATCCAAACTCCGCCAAAGGCGAGGCCCATGGACATGAAACCAACACCCATCACCAAGAACGCCATGCGGAACGAGTTGAAGACGAGCGCGACGGCTCCGAGCATGACCAAAACCAATGGCACAGCCAAGCTTGCCAAGTTCGCCATCGCTTCAGATTGGTCACTGGCGGACCCGCTTTCGATCCAGTCATAGCCTTGCGGCAGCGTAAACCCAGACTCTTCCAAGGCTTGCTTGAATTTCTGGTTGATCGGATCCGGCAAGGCGTACGGCTCAACATAGGCAAAGATCTGGTTCACCCGCCGCCCATCGAGGCGCCGAATGGTCGCCGTTTGAGGCTCCAGCTTCAGCTCGCCCAACGCGGAGAGCGGTGTCCCTCCACCCATCGCAGCATTGCCGACCGTCTTAGATCGAAGATCAGCGATCTCAGTGCGGCGATCTTCAGGCGCGATGACACGGACCGGGATTTCTTCGATACCCTCCAGGATGGAGCCTGCAGGAACGCCTTCTAGCTCGGCGCGAATATCACTGGCCAGGCCAGTGAGGCGAAGACCTGACATTGCCGTTGCGGTTTCATCCGCTTCGAGCGTTACGATCGGCGCGCCCATCTGCAATTGTGAGGTCGTGAACGTCACACCAGGCGTCTGGGCTAGGATTTGCCGTGCCTGGTTGCCGAGATCATTCAGCACTGCGAGATTTTCACCTCGAATATAGAACGCAATCGGCGCGGGGGTTGGCGGTCCTTGCTCAAACGGCGTTGCCAAAATTTGCGCCTGCGGGAACTCTCGTCGCAAGGTGTCTTGAATGTCGCTCACCAGGATCCGCGTGGTTTCATTGTTACCGAGTTGGACAAAGCCATTGGCATAGCCGGCAACGCCCTCGGTATTGTTGAAACTGTTATAATAGACCCGCGGCCCAGGCTCGCCGACGACGAAGTGGATCCCTTCAATATTGGGATACTGATCGCGAAGGAACGTGTTCACTTCTTGGGCGATGTCTTGCGCTTCGTAGATTGTCGCTTGCGGGTTCAGTGTAATATCTAGTTGGAACTGGTCACGCTCTGTTTGCGGGAAGAATTGGCTCGGCAATTGTCCTGCCAGATAGAACCCAACCATGACCGGGACGATGCCCAGCATCAGTCCAATTACAGGGTTACGCAGAACGCGCTCAATGCTCCAGCGATAGCCGTCTGTAATGACATCAAATTTGATCCCATCGCGCCAGAACCAGCTGCGCTCGCCTGGCTTGCGTGGCCGGTCTAACATCCCCGCCAGCGCAGGGATCACCGTCATTGCAATCACGAACGACATGATGACAGAGAATACCACCGAGGTCCCGATCATGCCGATAAACTCGCCGGCAGCGCCTGGCATGAAAGCGATCGGTGCGAACGCCAGGGCTGTGGTTAAAGTCGACGCAAACAGCGGGCCGAACAGCTTTTTCAGCGAGCGGTCAATCGAGTCTACGACTGAGTGTCCGTGTAGTCTTTCTTGGTCATACTCATCGACCACCACAATCGCGTTATCAATCAGCAGACCCAATGAAATCACGAGCCCAGTCACAGACATCTGGTGCAGCGGATAATTGAAGAACTTGAAGAGCGTCAGCACCAAAGCGACGGTCAGTGGCAAGGCCATTCCGACGACAATCGCTGCGCGCCACCCCATGACGAAGAATAGTACAGCGAATACCAAAAAGGCAGAGATTAAAAGGTTCTGAGCCAACCCATTCAGGCGCGATTCTGTATACGTGCTTTGGTCGAATATCGGCGTCACCGATATGTCAGATGGAACCGTGACAGCGAACTCTTCGACCATTTCTCGAGCGGCTTTGGCCCAAACGTCGACACGCTGATTGGAAGAAATGTAAGCGGTCACAAAGACGGCGCGTTTGCCATTCGAAAATGCGAGTTTGGTTGGCGGATCTTCAATTCCTTTCACAACCTCAGCGACGTCTCCAACTCGCAGCGCCGTGCCGTTCGCAGATTGGACAAGCGGGATCGACCGGATGCGCGCAACGCCGTCAAAAGCGCCGCCAATCTCAAGCCCGACATTGCTGCGGTCCCCGCGAACTTCACCGGCAGGCGCTTTCGCATCAGCCGCAGCGACCAGTCGTGCGGCGTCATTCAAAGATAGACCCGCAGCTGCCAATGCTTCGGGATCAGCAATGATCCGAACCTCCTCTTCGGGAAGTCCCATAATTTCGGTTTCTTCGGTCGCGTTCAGACCCCGAAAACGGTCTTCCAAAACCTCGGCAAGACGAGACATCACAGCGAGGCCTGGTTCGCCCTCGCCTTCCCATGTTAGCGCGACCGTCATCGTTGCAGCGCCAACGTAGACCCGCCGAACAAAAGGCGTCGCCGCACCAGGCGGGAGATCAGGTTCCGCAAGCTGCACTTGCTGCCGGATCAAAGTCCAAGCATTGTCTACCTCTGCGGCGTTCAAGCTTTCATCGATTTCAATCGAAATCTGAGACACATTGGCCCGGGAAGTGGACTCGGTTTCCGAGATTTCCGGCAATTCAAGCAAGCGGCGTTCAATTGGTTCGGTAATTGTTGCTTCGATACGCTCTGCGTCTGCGCCTGGAAGGGTTGTCAGAACAAACCCGTAGCGTTCGATCAAAGTTGGGTCTTCTTGACGGCCAAGTGTCAGGATCGCGAAGAAACCACTAATCAGGGCCACAATCACGGCCAGAATGGTCAGGCGTGGCAGGCGATAAAATAGAGTTGTCATGTGTTTCACCCGTTCCCAGCAACCAAGCCGACGGTGCTGACATCATTCGGCGTTACGGGTTGCCCAGGTGTTATGCGTTGCAGCCCGTCCACGATGACACGGTCCCCGTCACGCAACGATCCACGAACGAAGACGCGCTCACCATCCTGATGAAGAATTTCAACGATCCCTGGCTCTGCCCGCCATGTCTCTCCGTCGCGGCGCGCCTTGTAAACAGACCAGAGCCCACGATCCGCCTCGGTCAGCGCAGAGATCGGTAGCCAAAGGCCCGTTTCAGCAATCTCGCGCTCCATTCCGAGGCGTACGACTGCCCCTGCAGAGATGCGGTTCGCGTCATTGATATCAAATACCGTCGCCACTGTCCGATTGCTCGCCTCGATCACACCCGTCACCGATCGGAGCGTCGCTGGAACGTCTCCCTGATCTGATGTCAGGTCGTAGACGGCCCCTATTTCGAGCGTATCCGCAAGCGCAGCCGTGAGACCAATTCTCGCTTCGAGCACGTCGGTTTCGACCAGCTCAAACAATGGCTGTCCTGGATTTGCAATCGCGCCTTCATCAGACCTTCTCGATGTGATTGTACCCGCGAACGGCGCTTTACAAATACTTCAAGTCAAAAGACGAGTTGATCGACGAACTCAAAGAGAGCTTTTTCGAGCTAATTCTAGAGAGC
>JBCBGJ010000004.1:0-20526 GCA_038526925.1 Pseudomonadota bacterium | reverse complement strand
CCTTCGCCGGTCAGTTTTCGCGTGATTTTGAACCAGCTGACTTGCAGCACGACGGAAAGGACTTCCAGGACAAACAGGCCGCCTATCACGGCGAGGGCAAGCGTATCTTCCTGATGGCGCCGCTGCACCACCATTTTCAGAAGAAGAACTGGCCGGAAACCCGGGTCGTGGTTCGGTTCTGGATTTTATCGCTTTTGTTCGCCCTTGCGGGCCTTGCCACACTGAAACTGAGGTAGCGCCCACTCTATGATCCCGATCACCGAATATGCAGGGCGCGATGTCGCCGTCTATGGCCTAGGCCGCACCGGGTTGTCCGCTGCGAAAGCCTTGGCTGCGGGCGGCGCGCGCGTGCATGCATGGGATGATGGGGACGCGGCCCGGCTGAAGGCCGAAGCTGAAGGCGTGAATGTCAGCGACATCAATAAACGCGATTGGCAAAAGTTCGCCGCGCTCGTGCTCTCGCCCGGTATTCCATTCCGGTTCCCGCAGCCGCATCGTCTGGTGCGCATGGCGGAAATGATGAATGTGCCGGTGGTCGGCGATGTCGAATTGTTCGCTCGCGCGGTTCAGGCATTGCCAGAGAAGGGGCGCCCGAAAGTTGTCGGGATTACCGGCACGAATGGCAAATCCACGACGACGGCCCTGATCGGTCATATCCTGAAAGAGGCAGGCCGCGATGTTCGCGTCGGTGGGAATATCGGGACCGGTGTCCTCGATATGCCTGCGCTGAATGCCAACTCGATTTACGTGCTTGAGCTCTCCTCCTATCAACTCGACCTCGTCAGCAGCCTGCGCTGCGATGTGGCGGTTTTCTTGAATATCTCACCTGACCACCTCGATCGCCATGGCGGCATGGACGGCTATGTTGAAGCCAAGAAGCGGATCTTTGCCAATCAGACGATCCGTGATGTTGCGGTTGTGGGTATTGATGATCCTTATTCCCAGGCCATCGCGATGGGGCGTCAACGCCCGGGCGGGGCCCGCGTCATACAGATCAGTTCCGAGTTTGGTTTGGCGCGCGGCGTCAGCGCCGTCGATGGTCATTTCTATGACAGCACAGGCGGGCAGGCGATCCGCGTTGGGAATTTGGCCGAAGCCGAAGCGCTTCCAGGGCGCCACAATTATCAAAACGCGGCCGCAGCCTATGCGGCCTGCCAAGCGCTCGGCGTAGCGCCGGGCCGGATCATGGCGGCGATGCGCACCTTCCCGGGCCTTCCACACCGAATGGAGCGCGTCGCGGAGATTGGCGGCGTCCGATTCGTCAATGACAGCAAAGCGACGAACGCGCAGGCAGCAGAGCAAGCGCTGAAAACCTGGCCCAAAGTTCACTGGATTGCAGGCGGTGTCCCTAAAGCGGAAGGGATCAAACCGCTCGGGCCCTGGTTCGATCGGATTGAACAGGCTTACCTGATCGGTGAGAGCGCGGATGAGTTTGCCAAAACGCTGAATGGAAAAGTGAAGTCCATGAAGTGCGGGACATTGGAAGCGGCAACCCAAGCGGCGTTCGATGCCGCAAAAGCGGCAGGCGAGCCAGATCCAATTGTTCTTCTATCTCCGGCCTGTGCGAGTTTTGATCAGTATAAAGATTTCGAAGCGCGCGGCGATGCGTTCCGCGAGATTGTTCAACGCCTCGCATCTCAAACCGAACCTCAGAAAGAAGCGGTTTAGGGGGCGGCATGGTTGAAGTTGCACTCCGTCCGAGATCTGCCACGGGGCGGTTCTTAGAATGGCAGCGCGGCTTGGACTGGAGCATTCTGACCTCCGCTATGATCTTGTTGTGCGTCGGCCTGCTGATGTCGCTCGCCGCAGGACCGCCCGCCGCCGAACGGCTCGGCTACGCCAATGAGTTCCACTTTGTTCAGCGTCATTCCATGTTTGTGGGAGTCGCTGTGATTGTGATGGTCGGGGTCAGTATTCTGGACAAGGTCTGGGCCCGTCGTCTCGCCGCGCTCGTGTTCCTTGGATCAACTGTCTTGCTCGCGTTCATTCTGGTCGCTGGGTATGAGGCGAAAGGCGCGCAGCGCTGGATCCGTATTGGTAGCTTTGGTCTGCAGCCCTCTGAGTTTGTGAAACCCGCCTTGATCGTTCTGTCTGGCTGGCTCTTAGCGCAGCGGCGGATTTATCCGAACGGGCCATGGGCGGCGATTACGCTGGTCTTTTTCTGCGCCACATTGGGCTTTCTTTTGTTGCAGCCAGACGTCGGGCAATCTGCGCTTTTGACAACTGCATTTATGGTCACCTTCTTTGTGTCTGGCTTGCCATGGCGCTGGGCGGCGATTTTCATTGGCGGTGGGACTGCACTGTCCGGCCTACTTTATGCGACGCTGCCGCACGTGCGGTTCCGCATCAATTCTTTTATCAACCCGACCGACTACGACACCTATCAGATCGACAAGGCCTCTGAAGCGATCGCGCGGGGCGGCTTGTTTGGGGTCGGCCCGGGCGAAGGACGAATCAAGACCGCGCTGCCGGATGCGCACACCGACTTCATCTATGCCGTCATGGGCGAAGAGTTTGGGTATTTGGCCGCCGTCGGACTGATCCTGATCTTCGGCTATATTGTTTGGAAGGGCCTCCGGACGGCGGCCCGCTTGCACGATCCATATCCACGCGCGGCCGCGTCCGGATTGTTTGCGCTTTTCGGCCTTCAAGCTGCCACGAATATTGCTGTTAATGTCAGTCTGATCCCGCCAAAGGGGATGACGCTTCCGTTCATCTCATCAGGTGGGTCGTCGATGATGGGGATTGCGCTCACGCTTGGCTTGGCGCTCGCTCTTATTCGGCGCGGGCAACGAACATAGAAGGCGAGATATGAGCGACAAACCTCTCGTGGTGATCGGCGCAGGTGGCACGGGCGGACATATGTTTCCGGCCGCGGCCTTCGCCGAAGAAATGGCCTCTCGCGGCTGGGAGGTCGGCCTGATCAGTGATGATCGCGGTCTGCGTTACGCTGACAAGTTTCCCGCCTCGTGGAAACAAGAGGTAAAAGCCGCGAGCCCAAACATGCGCAAACCGTGGACGCTGCCCGGAAGCGCGCTGAAACTGCGTGCAGGTGTGAACGGAGCGGTGCGCCGGTTCAAACAGAACCAAAGACCCGCGCTCGTGGCCGGGTTCGGCGGATATCCGGCTTATCCAGCGCTTTCGGCTGGGCGCCGCCTTAAGATCCCGCTCTTGATTCACGAACAGAATGCTGTGTTGGGCCGGGTCAATCGCGTCTTTGCGAAACATGCTGCGGTCGTTGCCTCAGGCTTTGAGCGGCTAGACCGCCTGCCGCGCAGCGCCAATCATCAGCCAGTCGGCAACCCCGTCCGCGCGCCAATCGCCGCGATGCGGGACGTCCCGTTCCCGAGCATGGAAGACGAGCTGACCGTGTTCATCACCGGAGGCTCACAAGGGGCCAGAATCTTGGGACAGGCGATTCCGCTGGCCATCGCCAATCATATCCCGGCCCCACTGCGCGCACGCCTGCATGTTGTTCAACAAGTGCGCGAAGAGCAATTGGATGAAGTCCGCGCGATCTATGACAAGGTGAAGGTCAACGCGACGCTGCAAGCCTTCTTTTCCGATATGCCGGAGCGTTTAGCGGCGGCGCATCTCGTGATCGCGCGGTCGGGCGCTGGAACGGTCAGCGAGATTGCGGCGGTGGGCCGGCCATCAATCCTTATCCCGCTCAAAATCGCCATGGACAATCACCAGGAGGCCAATGCCGAAGGCCTCGTGGAGGCGGGCGCGGCGGATATGCTGCTGGAGGATAACCTCTATCCAAATCTGCTCGGTGAGCTTTTGGCGCTGCGCCTCGGCGACGCCAATGATATGGCGGTGCGCGCGGCGGCAGCGAAGGCGATTGGCAATGTCCGCGCCGCACAGGATCTCGCAGATTTGGCTGAAAGCGCCGCGGCGAGATGATCCGGATCTCGGCCTATCTCGCGCTCGCGTTTGGTGTTTTTCTTTTCGTTGGCGAGATCGTGCGGAACTGGGGCGACTGGCAGTGGTGGCCGTTTTGGGTCGTCGACTATATCGGCGCCGCGCTCCTCATCTTTGGCGGTCAGCGCGCACTCAATACCGGCACAATCAGATGGCTAAGCGGCGGTTGGGGCTTCACGGCCGCTATGTTCTGGATGTCCTTCTTCAGCCATGTGGAGAACCTTCGGGCGGGTGGTCCAGATACGAATGGCCCGATTGCTGAGTCTCCGCTGACTTTGATTATCGGGATCATGCTGACCATCGCCCTAGCGGGTCTCTTGATGGCTCTTTTGGGGAAGAGACCCGAGAAATCCGAAAGCGCTTAAGCCGCGCTGCAGCGATGGGTTTCGTACATTTTCGCTTCTTTGAGCCATTCCCAACCGAACGCATCGGCTGAATCGCCATGGGTTTGGCGATGCTCTAGCTTTGCGAGGGCCTCGTCCAATGTTGGCTCGTGGCCCTCTGGCACCCACCACATCACAAAGTGCATTTGACCCATCACTTCGAACCACTCTTCGCGCCGCTCGTAGAATTTCTTGTGAATGGTGCCCCAGACGAATTTCTCGAGGCTCTCTACATCTTCCCAGACCGTCAGGTTCGAAACGTATTGCGGATCGCCGTCGATTTTGGCTTCGGTGTTCCCAGTCCCCGGCTCGCCAGATCCTTCCATCATCCAGACAAAACCCGGCATCTGTTTGCCGAGCCCATTGATGAAATCGAGATTGTCCATGAAGTCTTTGACTCTTGGGTCATCGGTCGGGGCGACCAAACGCCCGACATTTAACTCTGCAAGCTGCATCTTCATGAAACGTCTCCTTCTTTTGGTCATGAACCCATGCACACTGGGCCTATCAGCGCCAGTGAGAAAGTCTCCCATCAGCCATGAACTTGCCTCGTGCGCGCGGAACAGGCTAAGCGCCTTTTAGTGCCCTTTTCGGACAGAGAGACCTCATGAAACCTTCTCCTACACCTTTCCCGCTCGGTCCTGCTCACCTCGTTGGTATTGGTGGCATCGGCATGTCGGGCATTGCTGAGATCATGATCAATCTTGGCTATCAGGTTCAAGGCTCTGACATGAAAGAGAGCGCCAATGTCGAGCGCCTGCGGGAACGCGGGGCGGTCGTCCATATTGGCCATGTGGCAGAGAATGTGACCGGCACCAGCGCTGTTATCATCTCAAGCGCGATCAAAGACGATAATGTCGAAGTTCAAGCCGCCCGCGCTGCCGGTATTCCAGTCGTGCGCCGCGCCGATATGCTGGCCGAGATCATCCGCTTGAAGTGGACCGTCGCGGTTGCTGGGACGCATGGAAAAACCACGACCACAACGATGGTCGCAGCGCTTTTAGATGGTGCCGGGATCGATCCGACCGTGATCAATGGCGGGATCATCAATGCTTATGGCTCTAACGCGAAAGCTGGCGACGGTGATTGGATCGTGCTGGAAGCGGATGAGAGTGATGGCACCTTTATGAAGATCCGCCCGACGATTGCTATCGTCACGAATATGGATCCGGAGCATATGGAGCATTACGGCTCTATGGATGCGTTGCGCGATGCGTTCGACACCTATGTCGGCAATATTCCCTTCTATGGCTTCGGCGTTCTGTGCACGGATCATCCCGAGGTCGCTGCGATGGTGGCGCGCGTTTCGGACCGGCGGATCATCACATACGGATACAATCGCCAAGCTGACGCTCGCGCAGTCAATCTGCAGCCGTCCGCTGAGGGCGTGACCTTTGATGTCATGATCCGCGCGCAGCTCAATGCAGCTGAACGCGTGATTGAACAAGTCTTCCTGCCGATGGCTGGTGAGCACAATGTCTCTAACGCGCTGGCCGCGATTGCGGTGGCGGTTGAGCTTGGCGCGACCAATGAGCAGCTGCGCGACAGTCTCAAAGCCTTTGGCGGGGTGAAGCGCCGCTTTACGCCGGTGGGCGAATGGAATGGCGTCAAAATTATCGATGACTATGCGCACCATCCGGTCGAGATTGAGGCCTGTTTAAAGGCTGCCCGTGCGATCCAGGGGCAGGGGCGCGTGATCGCGATTTCCCAGCCGCATCGCTATTCGCGGCTTGAGGATCTGTTTGAAGACTTCGCGCAATGCTATCGTGAGGCGGATATCGCGGTCATCACACCTGTCTTTGCGGCTGGCGAAAGTCCGATTCAAGGCATCGATCATACCGCTTTAGTGGCGAGCATGAAGGGCCACGGCCATAAAGAAGCGCACACGCTCGCTGACTTGGAAACCTTACCGCAGCTGATCAAAGACATCGCCCAGCCTGGCGATATGGTCGTCTGCATGGGCGCTGGGAGCATCTCAGCGCACGCCAATAGCCTGATTGAGGCGCTCGAAGGGTAGCCTGTTGGTAAACAGGGTTTGCGCAATTGCGCAGGCTCTCGTTTCATTTTGTCAAAGACTCGCTGGCATCTCTCGCTCTGATTGGACGTGAGGGACGGCGTCGTGTGGACGAAAACACTCATTGTATTGGGACTCAGCCTGATCCTGTCGATTACGGGCGTCATCGCGCAAAATGCGGTGGATGACGAGCCTGTGCTGAGGCTCAGATTGCAGGATCAGACGCCCGTGCCCACCCGTCGTGTTGCCTTACGGCCTCGTTTCGACGCAGGCGTAACAGTTCGGTCTCAGCCCGTTCCGATGCCAAAGGTCACTGCGCAAAACCCGGGTCCCGTCGGCACGGTTGCCTTTATCAGCACAGCGCATCCAAACCTCGTTCTTGCGGTCGGCTCAAGTGAAGATCGGTCAGAGCTTGGTCGGCAGATTGACCGCGCCATTGTAAACACGGGCCGGGGAAACGCGTTTTATGACCATGCCCGCGACCGCGCGCCATTCATCGGATTAGGGTTTCAAGCAGGAACCCGTAAGGTTGGCTGGTCGATGGATGCTGCCATTGGCGCAAGTTTGGTGGACCGAGCCGAACAAGCCCGCGTGTTTGGTGCGCTTGATGTCCAGCAAACAGCTGCCCTGGAAGCTGAGGCTCAGGCGAATTTTAGACTACGCTATCGCTTCTAGGTGATAATCGTCGCCGTCGTAGAGTCGGCAACGGCATTGGCCGACCGGATGGCCGCATTCACGGCACTGACGACTGCATCGGTCGCTTCTGTGGTCAGACACTCTCCAGCCGCGATCGACGCAATCCGTTCTTCGTGTGCGGACAAGTCTGTGGTGTCAAAATTGTACTCCAAGAGACCGACGGCCTTCGCGAGCGCGATGGTCAAGCATAGGCGTTCATCGATCGGGCCGCTCTCAAACATGGCGGTCGCCATTTCTTGCTTCAGCGCGTTTTCCAGGACCGGGGAGGCTTCCGGCCAGACGGTTCTGGTGAACAGACCAAACACGCGCGTCTTCTCACTCGTCAACGCGCCGAGATGGCAAAGTTCATCCGCGAGTGTCGCAATGAAGTCTTTCTGGTTCGCGAGGGCTGAAACCCAATAGGTCAAATCCTGACGCTTCGCTGCGCCGCCAATCGCGTCGTCGCACATGCCGAGGAACGCGCCCAACTTGAGCGTATGACGTAATGGGATGATAGATTGCGGTTCAAGCTGTAGCTCGATTGTGCCGCGGAGCATGAGATCGGCAAGCGCCGCACCCGCAAGTGCAGGCTGATAGTATCCGTCTTCCGTCTTGCCGGTGGCATCATTGAGCGACAGCAAAAGCAGACCTTGGGGGAGTGAAATATCCATGTTCATGAGTTCGCCTCTTTTCGCCGCTGCCGACAAGCGGTAGGCGAAGCTATGACCTTCGATTTAAGCGCTTTGCCTGAGTTTCGCGGCAAAATGATGAATAATGCAGCACTGGCTCCGTATACTTGGTTTCGTGTTGGGGGGACAGCGGATATGTTAGTACTGCCTGCAGATATTGAAGACCTGCAGACAGTCATGAAAGCATTGCCGAGGGACATTGCTGTGACTGTGTTAGGCGTCGGGTCGAACACGATCGTACGCGATGGCGGTATTGAAGGCGTCGTGATCCGTCTGATGGGCAAGTATTGGGGCGAAGTTCGCCGCGACGGTGACCGCGGCCTGATCGCTCGGGCCGGTGCTTTGGATTTGTCAGTCGCTAAGTCGGCCGCGCGTGAAGGGCTCAGCGGATTGTCTTTTCTGTCGGGGATCCCGGGGTCGATTGGCGGCGCGGTTCGGACCAATGCGGGCTGTTATGGACACGAGTTAAGCGATGTTGTGACGGCGGTGGAGGGCGTCACGCGGTCGGGCGATCTCGTTCGGCTGACGCGAGACGAGATCGGGTTTTCCTATCGCCACACTGATTTTCCCTCAGATATTATCGTGACCGAGCTCCACTTACGCGCAGAAACCGGCGGTGATCCTGAGGGTCTCGCCGGCGAGATCGCGGCGCACCAAAAGCGCCGCGCCGAAACTCAGCCGATCAAAGACAAAACCGGTGGATCAACCTTCGCCAATCCAGATCCGCCCGGTACCCCAGATGCGCGTTCGAGTTGGAAACTCATCGATGCGGCGGGGTGTCGAGGCCTGAAAGTGGGCGGCGCCATGGTCAGTGAGAAGCATTGTAATTTCCTGATCAATACCGGCGACGCGACGGCCGCCGATATCGAAGCGCTGGGCGAACTGGTTCGTGCGCGGGTGCTCGACCATTCGGGCGTCGACCTGCGCTGGGAGATCCGCCGCATCGGACGATTGCAAGCCGGTTAGAACGAACCTTGCAATCGTAAGGTCAGGATACCGCCAAAGTTTCGGCTGCGATCTTCGATCTGTACGATTTCACCGTTGCGGTCTGGCGAATACTGAATGCGCTGAAAGTCATCATCGCTGTCCAAAAGGTTGCCGTAGAAAACCGTTCCGGTCATGCCGAAGATGTCTTTATGTTCCAAGAACGCCCAGGCAAACCCCTGAGGCTGAATGAAAAAGCGGCGGGCATCTCGTCTGAAAATAGGGGCCTCTTCAAACTTCTCATAGTTCACGCCCCAGGCCCAATCCGTACGCGGAATGTCATGCCGGAAGTTGAACTCGTAGAAGTAAATCGTGCTTTCGTTGAAATCGCGCGTCTCGCCCGTTAGCGGGTCGTCCAAGAAAGTGTCTTGTGCGAAGACTTCATATTCGAGCTGCGCGCCATTCCAGCCGAGGTTATCAAACTTAATTGTGCCATCGATTTCGAACCCGAACCGCGATGCATCCTCGATATTGCCGGGACCTTCGCCAATCGGCTGCGGCGGTGTTCCTTGATCAAAAATCGGCACCAAATCGATCAGGTCTTCGATCTGTTCGCCAAACACTTCGGCGGTGACCGCGCCCCAGCTGCCAAAATCGCGCTCGACTTCGATGCCAACCCGCCACCGCTGATCCGGAACGATATCAACATTCCCCGTATTATCGTCGCCGCGGTTCAGATCGACGTTCGACACGAAATCGAAGAAGTTTAGCTGTCCAACCTGGCGCTCGATAGATGCATTGACGCTGGTTTTGTCGTTAACCGTCCAGGCCAGCGAGGCGGAGCCTTTCGGGCGCGTGAAGGTTCGCGTTTGTGACGCGTCCAAGCTTTCCGACATGATTTCGGACTGCTCTGCGCCCAGCGAGGCTTGCAATCTAAGGTCTTTGGTCAGCTGACGCCCATGCGTGATGAAGGCTTCTGCGCGCTTCTCCTCAACGCGAACGGCAGGATTCGCGGGCACTTCGGTGACAGAGTCAAACGTGTCGCCCCGAAATCTTTGCTGCTCATTTTCAAGGGAGTTAAACGCGCCTTCTAGAGAAAATTGCCAATCTGAATTGTTCGCACCGGTAAGATTATACTCGCCGCGCAAGATGCTTTCGCTTTCATCAGTTGTGCTGTCCGCGATTTGATTAGCGAGGTTCGTACCGTCCAAGTTCGCTCCAAAAAACTTGGCGCGCGTTGGGCTATGCTCGTTTCTTTGCAGGCCAATCAGTTTGAAGCGGCCTGGTCCAAGATCCAGTTCATAGTCACCGCTGACCTCGCTGTTCCATTCATTTTCTTTGAACTGGAACACCGATTGGCCCAGCAGCGTTCCATCTGGCGAAAACTCGCTTGTGGTTTCGCGCCGATCCGGCTCCCACAAATTGTATTCCGCATTTAAATTGGCGATGTGGCCGTTCGCGGGTTTCCAATTGAGGCTCCCGTTGAAATTGACGAAATCGGCAATGAAGGTGAACTCCTCTTCGCGATAACGGACGAGCTCGCCAACGCCATTGGTGAAGTTCTCGAAAATATCTTCGCGTCCAGCCGACGCGCCGCGATTGGGCTCTGTCTCAACGCCGAGCGTCCAGCCAAGTGCACCATTCTGTCCATTTACCGAGACCTCGAACCAATCAAGCGCGGGCGGGAGGTTTTCACGGTAGCGATGGCGATAAGTCCACGTTCCACTGATCCCATTGGCGGTGGCGATCACATTCGCGACCTGTCCGCTAAGTCCCGGAATGTCCAGATTGGCGCCTTCAACCAGCTCAATCCGTTCCACGTTCGTGGCTGGGATGCGTGATAAGACTTCATCCGCGCCAGACGATTTAGAAGAGATCCGCTGGCCGTTAATCAGAACATTTTCTTGCGCCTGGCCAAAGCCGCGTTGTCCGTCGCTTTGTGAAATGCTGAACCCTGGAATTTGACGAACCATATCGAGCGCGGTGCGCGGGGCGAATTGCTCGAAGTCGGCAATCGTAAAGGTGCGCGTGTCATCGCTGGTTTGTTCTGGCTCCTGCGCATGCACAGAAAGCGGAAGGCTAACGAGTAGCCCAGCGAGAAAAGTATACTTCATTATTATCGCCCTAAAGAGAAAACGATCCCGACAAGGCGTGTGTTACAGGTGTAACTTATTCTCTGCAACCCCAATTTTTGGAAAATTTCTACAATTCTGAATCGCTGAAACGGATCTCAAAAAGGCAGACTCTCTAAAGGCCCTCACTCTGTGTCGAAAATGGGGCAGATCGCCAAATTGCCAGTATTCGTTCGAATGAAAAATGAATCTTCGGCAACCTATCTGGGCTTTAAGAGAGTTTTACGACTTTGATGCAAAATTCACTTGGTTGGATCGTTATGTGATGTGGCCTTCGATCCGTTTGGTGGTGTTAAAAATCCTGCTTTTACAAGCAGTAGCTTTCCGCGCCTCAAGCGTATCTGGGACACGCCTGGACCATCCAAGTTGGAGATTGGTGAGAGGAAGAAACGCGACATGCCACGGGCCAAAGGCAAAAAGTCAGCCCCTGAAGCAGATATTGTTCTGGAACGCACCCAGATTTCGTCTGTGATTTTCGGCTTGGTCATGGTTGTGGCCTTGATCGTGGCTGGCGCCGCGATGCTCGGTGGTTCGCTCTCGCAAGTCGGACAGCGCTGGGGCAGCGCTATGGATGGTGCTTCTCGATCGATTGGTCTGTCTGTTGATACGGTTGAAGTCATTGGGCTGGAGCACGTCCCTGCGCTCGCGCGACAAATTAAGACGGCGGCGATGATCGAGCCCGGTGAGAATATGTTTCGCGCCGATCCACACTTGATCCGCAACCGCGTTGAAGAAACGCGGCTGGTGACCAAAGTGCGCGTCTATCGTCTTTGGCCAGACACTGTGATGATCTATGCGAGCGCCGCGGAGCCGATGGCGCTTTGGAACGATGGTGAGCGCTGGGCCGTTGTAGACAGTTTGGGTCGTTTGATGCCGCGAGCGCGGCCGAGCGACCATCTAGACTTGGTAAAAGCCGTGGGCATTGGCGGTCCTGAAGCTGTGCCAGCCCTGGAAAAAGCGTTTTTGCTCGCACCAAACCTGCGCGCACATACTGACCATGCGCGCCGTGTTGCCGGTCGGCGTTGGGATTTGGTGCTGAAATCAGGCGCGATTGTAAAACTCCCCACCGATGAGAGCTTGGTGCCAAGTCTGACAAGTTTCGCCGCGACGCATGCAAAGTCAGAGCTTGCCGCGCGGCCCTTGAGTGTCATCGATCTTAGAATTGCCGGTCATGTCTATTTGACCCCGGCCAGCCAACCATCCGGAGGCGCTGCTTAATGGCTACGAATGAGCAAAGACTGAAACCGAGACAAGTTGGCAAAGCGGGCACCGTTGTTGCGGCTTTGGATATCGGCTGTTCAAAGATTGCTTGTTTAATCGGCCGCGTTGATCCTGGCAGCCGTGCTGGCTTTGCCTTCATGGGCGGCGGTCGCCAGCAGAGCCGCGGGTTCAATGGCGGCTCTATTACCGACATTGAGGCGCTTGAACGCTCAATCCGGCTCGCTGTCGAAGACGCTGAGCGCGAAGCAGGCGAGCGGATCGATCGTGTTATCCTTGGAATCACAGGCCCGAAAGTCGATAGCCAGCTCGCAGAAGCCGAAATTGAGCTCGGACAGCGCGAGATTAGCGGAAAAGACGTTCAAAAAGTCTGGGCAAAAGCGCTTGGGCAAACCGTTCCGAAAGACCGCGAATTGCTGGGCGCCTATCCTGTTATGTATGGCGTCGACGATCAGGATGATATTCGCGACGCGGTCGGCATGATCGGCGAGCGGTTGCGAGTCCTGCTCAATGTGGTCACCGCACCTAAGTCACTGGTGAACAACCTTAAAGAGTGCGTGCAGCGCGCCCACCTTGGTGTCGAACGGATCGTTCCATCCGCCCTCGCGAGCGGATCCGGCACGCTGATCGAAGACGAAATCGACAATGGCGCGATCTGTATTGATTTCGGCGGCGGGGTTACCTCTGTCTCCGTCTTCATGAATGGTGCGCCGGCTTGGCTCGATCTCGTGAAGGTTGGCGGATCCCGCGTCACCGGCGATATTGCGCAAGGTATAGGAACCACCTTTGCTGCAGCGGAACGTCTGAAAACGCTACACGGGACAGCCGATACGGCAGGGCCGGGTATGGCAGAACGAATTGAAGCCCCGCGGCTGGGGGATGATGGGCGGTTAAAAGCGGGGCGCATGACTCGCGGCGAGCTAGCCTCAATCATTGCGCCGCGAATCGAAGAGCTGTTTGAAATGGTGCAAGCGCACCTCACAGCGAGCCCTTTGCGCCCAATCTTGCCGAGACGAACCGTTCTCACGGGCGGATCCAGTCAATTAGCAGGTGTTCGAGAGCTCGCGACTTCCGTTCTAAAACAACCTGTTAGAATGGGACGGCCGATTGATGCTGACATTCTCGGTGAGAATTATGGGAATCCTGCCTTTTCCACAGCCGCAGGTCTGATAAGCTACGAACTCAAGGGATTTGCCGACGCATCACGGGCAGGGAATGCGGCGGCGCTAGCCGGAGGAGAATCCGGGCGTGGAGTGTTTGCCAAGGTCTTAATCTGGATCCGCGAAAATTTTTGAGCGAGATGACAGTCATTTAAGAGTCTTTTAGGCCAAGCCGTTCATTCTACCCCCAGACATCTTTTGGCGCGTAGATTAAAATGGACGGGAACAGGGCATGACTAAGGAACTCAAACCACGAATTGTCGTTATTGGCGTTGGTGGTGCTGGCGGGAACGCTGTCGACAATATGATCGAGGCAAATCTGCAAGGCGTTGAGTTTTACGTCGCCAATACAGACGCGCAGGCCATGCGCCGATCCAAGACAGAAAACCGTATTCAGCTTGGTCTAGAGACGACCTCCGGCCTCGGAGCGGGCGCCCGGCCAGAAGTTGGCGAAGCATCAGCCGAAGAATCAATGCCAGAAATCCTGGAAGCGCTCGAAGGCGCGCACATGGTTTTTGTGGCGGCCGGTATGGGCGGCGGCACGGGAACCGGCGCTGCTCCGGTTATTTCCAAGGCTGCGCACGATAAAGGTATCCTGACGATCGGTGTTGTCACCAAACCATTCGGGTTTGAGGGAACGCACCGTATGACAACCGCGGAAGGCGGCTTGTCTAAGATGCAGGATGTTGTCGACACACTGATTGTTGTTCCAAACCAAAACCTTTTCCGCATCGCGAATGAGCGCACGACATTTGCTGAAGCGTTCCGCATGGCGGATGACGTTCTGTATTCTGGTGTGCGCGGGATCACCGACCTGATGATCATGCCAGGCCTGATCAATTTGGATTTTGCCGATGTGCGTACCATCATGAAGGGCATGGGCACTGCTATGATGGGCATGGGTGAGGGCGAAGGCGAAGGCCGCGCGCTTGAGGCGGCTCGCTCAGCGATTGATAATCCACTTCTCGATGATGTCTCCATGCGCGGCGCGCGCGGTGTGCTGATTAACATCACTGGCGGCTATGACATGACTTTGTTTGAGCTGGATGAAGCTGCCAATGAAATCCGGCGCGAAGTCGATGAGAACGCCAATATCATTCTCGGATCAACCTTCGATCCGGAGCTTGAGGGCCGCATTCGTGTGTCCGTCGTCGCTGCAGGGATCTCCGCAGAAGCGACAACGGTCGCCGTCCCGCCCGCCGCCGCTGCGCCAATGCCGGCACCGGTGATTGAAACCGCTCCGGAAGCGCCAGTTGTGGTCAGCCAGCCTCCGGTCGTTTCGGCAGAGCGCGAGCAAGACCAGCGTCCCGATTTTAGCGGCCGAGCTTTGCCAGCGGCGCATGTCGAAGGCCAACACGGCACCGATACTGTGAGCGCGGATGCCGCGTTTACAAAGCCTGTTTCTGACAGCCCAGCTGGCTTCTCAAACCTGTTCGGATGGCGCCGTGAAGACGCCGTTGGCGACAATGATACCGGCGAAGATCAGCCGAAGATCGTTTCGAGCCCAGAGGATCATCCAAAAGCGACTCCGTTTGATGATGAAGACCTGGAAATTCCAGCGTTTTTGCGTCGCTCAGCGAACACTTAAACCTTAAATCTCTGTCACGTTGAGCCGCCCGACTCCGGGCGGCTTTGCGTTTCCGGAAGACTGCAACAAAACGCAATAATGCTTGTGTTGAGATTGGCGGGATCACGGGTGTTTATGCACGCGCTACAGGGAGAGTCGACTTGGGCAAGGTAGAGTATCAAACCACACTGAATACCCCGGTGATTTGTGCGGGCATTGGCGTGCACTCAGGCGCGCGTGCGCGCATGGTGATAAAGCCCGCTGACGTGAATACAGGTATCCGCTTCCGGCGCACCGACCTTCAGGCCCAAAACGATATTCTCGCACGCGGCGATCATGTGACCGAAGTGCAGCTCGGCACCACGCTGACCAATGAAGATGGCGATAACATCGCCACGGTAGAGCATTTCCTCGCGGCCTGCGCGGGTGTGGGGCTCGATAATCTCTTGGTTGAGATCGACGGCCCTGAAGTTCCGATTATGGATGGCTCATCAGCGGTGTTTTGTGAGCTCTTCCACGATGCTGGCCTGAAACAGCAAACGGCTTTGCGCCGCCGGATCAGAATTCTTGATACGGTCGAGGTACGCGATGGTGTGAAATGGGCGCGGCTCAGCCCGTCCCAGGACAATGTCCTGACGCTGAAAGCGAAAATCGAGTTTGAAACAAAAGCCATCGGAACGCAGCAAATGGCGATGCGTCTCGTTCCAGGCTTGTTTGCGCGCGATATCGCCTTTGCGCGGACCTTCGGATTTGCGCGTGACGTGGAAACTTTGAAAGCCATGGGCCTCGCACGCGGTGGCTCGCTGGATAATGCCGTGGTGATTGACGGCGATGAGATTATCAATCCCGAGGGCCTCCGCAGTGATGACGAGTTTATTCGCCACAAACTGCTTGATGCGGTCGGTGATCTAATGCTCGCGGGGGCGCCGATTGCCGGTCTTTATGAGGCGCGTCAGCCCGGACATGCGATGAACAATAAGCTCGTCCGTGCGCTGTTAGAACAGCCTGAAACCTGGTGCTGGGAGACGGACGCTGATGCGCTTGAATCTGTGACAGCGCGTGAAAGCCTAACCGCTTAAAACCAATCCGGTGCAGCCGTCTTGGTGACGTCGGCTTGGCGAAGCTCTGGCTGCGGGTGGCGTTCTAATAGTTTTTCGATGATTTGATCGGCCACGCGCGCGGCTTCGCGGAGTGGTTGATAATCCCAATGCTCAAGCGAACCGTCGAACCAACGGGCGCAGCCGCGTTCGATCAAACTCGCATGCAATCGGTCAAACTTCGGGGCGCTCCCTTTGAGTTTGGCAATATGGACCGGCAATCCATGCCAAGCCGCATCTGAGAGCATATTTGCACTATCTTCCGTGACGATGGCTGCGTTGGAGTAAATGAGCCACGCCAAGTACGGGTTGGGTCCATCTTGCTCGTTCGCCCAGAACCGGGCGCCGACTCGATCGGCGAATCCGCGCATTTCAGCCACGATGCCAACGGGTGTACGACGCGAACACGTTATGCGCAGGCGCCATCCTTTGCGAGAAAGTGTCTCCAATGATTGCATCAGCTCGTCTGCCCGCGCCCGGGTGAAAGTATGGGCTTTTGAGTTTCCGCCCAAAATCACAATTGCCGATTTACCATTTTCGTCTGCGAGGTCGGCGAAGGCTTGTCCGGCCTCCTCAATCGCTTCTTCCGAGAAGTGCGTGGGTGATCCAGTGGTTCGGATCACGTTCGGACCTTCTAGTGTGTCATGCTCGGGAACGACGACTAAATCGAATTTCTCGGGATCGGTTTTCGGATCAAGAATTTGCACAGTGAAAGTCTGACCGCCGCTCCATCCGCGCACGCTTGCGGTATAGGGCGCGCTTCGCCGTCCCGCAGCCAGCCAAAGAGAGGGCCAGGGCGCTTTTAGTCCTGCCCGCTGCGCTTTGGGGAGGGCCAGACGCGGCGCCGGCCAATTCGCACCCGGGAGCCAGGTCCAAGGCGCGCGCGGCGACAGCATGACCGGATCAGATCGGTGCCCTTGGCCATAAATATGGCCGATCTGAAGCCAGCGTTGTGTCTCAGCAAGCGCCGAAATGATCGCGCGGACCTGTGCAGCATTGCCAGCGCGGCCGTCACTCACAGCCCAAATAGAGGGGCCTAGGGAGGAGTCAGGCGAACTCATATATTGGCCATGCCATTATTCGCCTTTAAGTTGAAGGACTAACTTTTACAGGTATTTCACATCGGCGATTTCGTAGACGCGTGCCCCGCCAGGTGCAGCCACCTCGGCCTCATCGCCCTCGCCTTTGCCAATCAGGGCACGCGCGATCGGCGATGTGTTGGAAACCTTGCCTTGAGCGATGTCCGCCTCGTCTTCACCGACAATTTGGTAAGTGGACTCGTCCTCAGTATCGACATCGATGATCGTGACCGTCGCACCGAAAACGATTTTATCGCCTTTAACCTTAGACAGATCGATCACGTCAGCGCGGGACAGCTTGTCTTCCAGCTCAACAATACGGCCTTCGATGAAGGACTGTTTTTCCTTCGCTGCATGATATTCAGCGTTCTCTGACAAATCGCCATGCTCACGAGCTTCTGCGATCGCCTGGATGATGGCCGGGCGCTCAACAGACTTCAGATTTTTCAATTCTTCGTCGAGGGCCTCATAGCCCCCGGCTGTCATAGGTGTGCGTTGCATGAATAAGTACCGTTCTTGGGTTCTGACGCCATCTTGCTTTTGAAACAGGATGGTTCAATCAAAAAGCAGGCGGGTCAAGTAGTCTAAAATACTTGGTTTCGCAAGTTATGCTTTCTGTAAGGCGCGAACTGCGAGCGGTTTTTCGCGTATCGCGCGAATCGCTTTCACCGCTGCGCGGCACGCCGAAAGCGTGGTGAAGTAGGGAAGTTTCTGGACCATCGCCGTGCGCCGGATCGATTTAGAGTCTTTGCGCGACTGCGCGCCCTCGGTCGTATTAAGGACCAGATCGATTTCACCATTTATGATGGCGTCCTCGATGTTTGGCTTGCCTTCCAGCACTTTCTTGACCAGGCGGGTTTCGATACCCTTCTCAGCGAGGAAGCTCGCCGTGCCGGACGTGGCGACAATTTCAAAGCCCATCTCGATCAAGCTAGAGGCCGCTTCGACAATGCCTTCTTTGTCGGCTTCACGAAGTGAGATGAACGCTGTTCCACTGGTCGGGAGCGTTTCACCGGCGCCAATCTGAGCCTTGAGGAAAGCTGTACCGAAATCGTCGTCCCAGCCCATGACTTCGCCGGTAGAGCGCATCTCCGGTCCGAGGATTGGGTCAACATTGGCGAAACGGGCAAACGGGAAGACGGCTTCTTTCACCGCAATCCGGCTTGCTTCTGCGTGGCGAAGATCAAATTCTGTCAGAGACTTCCCGCCCATAATCTTCGCCGCAATGCTGGCGATCGGGGCGCCAACGGCTTTGGCGACGAAAGGCACCGTCCGGCTGGCGCGTGGATTGGCTTCCAGGACGTAAATCTCGTCGTCTTTCACCGCATATTGGATGTTGATCAGCCCAGACACGTTGAGCGCTTTTGCGAGGGCAATCGTCTGCTCGCTCAGGCGTCCAACAATGGCGGGGGATAGTGTGTACGGCGGCAAGGCACAGGCGCTGTCGCCAGAATGCACGCCGGCTTCTTCAATATGTTCCATGACGCCTGCGACGTGGACGTTTACGCCGTCGCACAAGGCGTCGACATCGACTTCGATCGCATCAGAGAGATAGCGGTCAATGAACAGCGATCCGTCACCCGCGACGGACAGCGCATAGCCCGCATATTCGCGGACATCCTCGTCGGAATGACAGATCCGCATGGCGGTGCCTGAAAGCACGAAAGATGGGCGCAGCATCACCGGATAACCGAGCTCGCCTGCTTTCTCGAGCGTCTCATCAATACTCCGCGCCGTCGCAGAAGGCGGTTGTTTGATGTCGAGATTCGACAGAAGCGCCGCCCATTGTTTGCGATCTTCGGCGAGGTCGATGCTATCCGGGCTGGTGCCGAGGATCGGAACACCGGCTTGATTCAGCGGTTGCGCCAGTTTGAGCGGGGTTTGGCCACCAAACTGAACAATAACACCTGCCAATTCGCCCGCGCGTTGCTCCTTAAAGATAATCTCGGACACATGCTCTTCTGTCAGCGGCTCGAAATAGAGACGATCGGACGTGTCATAGTCGGTGGAGACCGTTTCCGGATTGCAGTTCACCATGACGCTCTCGATGCCGATATCGGCCATCGCAAAGGCTGCGTGACAGCAGCAATAATCAAACTCGATGCCTTGCCCGATCCGGTTTGGACCGCCGCCGAGAATGATCGCTTTCTTGCGCTCCGAAGGTAGGGATTCGCAATCTGGAGCGTCCGCGCCAAAGGCGGCATGCTCATAGGTGGAGTACAAATATGGGGTCTTGGCCGCGAACTCGGCCGCGCAGGTGTCGATGCGTTTATAGACCGGGCGAACCCCTTGCGCATGACGCGCGTCGCGGGCCTCGGTCTCACTTTGCCCTGTGAGCTCGCCAAGGCGGGCATCTGAAAAGCCCATGGCCTTAAGGTCGGTGAAGTCCCGCGTAGTGTTCGGCAGTCCATCGCGGCGGACATCTTCCTCGCGCGCGACGATCTGGGCGATCTGGCGCAAGAACCAAAGATCGATACTGGTCGCGGCATGCACGTCTTCGACAGACAGGCCCTCTCGGAAGGCCTGCGCGACGATCCGCAATCGATCTGGGGTCTGCTTGCTCAGCGCTTCACGGAGCGCGCCTGGGCTTGAGAACTCAATCTCATTCAGGCCGGTGAGGCCGGTCTCAAGCGAGCAGAGCGCCTTTTGAAGACTCTCCTGGAAATTTCGTCCAATCGCCATCGCTTCGCCGACAGATTTCATGGCGGTGGTCAGAAGCGGCTCTGCGCCCTCAAACTTCTCAAACGCGAAGCGCGGGATCTTTGTGACGACATAATCGATGGTCGGCTCAAACGCGGCGGGCGTGACGCCAGTAATGTCATTGTCGAGCTCGTCCAGCGTGTAGCCGATCGCCAGCTTCGCGGCGATTTTCGCAATCGGGAAGCCCGTCGCTTTCGACGCGAGCGCTGAGGAGCGCGACACGCGCGGGTTCATCTCAATCACGACGAGGCGGCCATCTTCTGGATTGACGGCGAACTGCACATTTGAGCCGCCGGTCTCGACTCCGATCTCACGCAAGACGGCGAGCGAGGCATTCCGCATGACCTGGTATTCGCGATCGGTCAGCGTCAGGGCAGGGGCAACTGTGATTGAGTCGCCGGTGTGCACGCCCATCGGATCAATGTTCTCAATCGCGCAGATGATGATTGCATTGTCGGCTTTGTCGCGAACAACCTCCATCTCGTATTCTTTCCAGCCGAGCAGGCTCTCATCGACCAAGATCTGAGCGACTGGGGAGGCTGCGATCCCGGCCCGGCAAATTTCTTCATACTCGGCGCGGTTATAAGCAACGCCGCCGCCTGTGCCGCCCAGTGTAAAGGCAGGACGGATAATCGCGGGCAAACCGACATGGTCGAGCGCTTCAAGCGCGCTTTTTAGCCCTGAGATGCGGTCATAAGAGCCATCTTCATTCTTAGGAGATGAGACGATCTCAGCTTTCGGATTTTCCAGCCCGATCCGGTCCATGGCTTCGCGGAAGAGTTTGCGGTCCTCAGCCATCTCAATCGCATCTGCGCGCGCGCCGATCAGTTCTACACCGTGCTTAGAAAGAACCCCCGCCTGTTCAAGGGCGAGGGCACAATTCAAAGCGGTCTGACCTCCCATGGTCGGGAGAAGCGCGTCAGGTTTTTCGATCTCAATGATCTTCTCGACAAAGTCTGGTGTG
>JBCBGJ010000003.1:0-20632 GCA_038526925.1 Pseudomonadota bacterium | reverse complement strand
CTAGCGCTTCGAAACCGAACCGTGGTGGTCGCAATTTTTGCGGGGGTCTTATTGGCGGCATGTGGGGGTGGCGAACCGGCTGCCACGACGGAGGAGATTGCCGTTGAAACAGAACTTACCACTGACAGCGTGTCGATTAGTGATCTGGAAGCTCAACTCGCTGATCAAGTACAGTCTTTTGAAGCGTTGTTCGCATCCGGTAATAAGACCCCCGCAAAAATTGCGACCACCACGGTTCGGTTTCGAAGCGCTAGGATGAAGAGGATACCCGATGCGAGATAGAGCAGGGGCGCCCAGGTTGATTGAAACTGTTCCATTAAAATTCCGCTCCCATCATGGGCGTACTGTTATAAAAATTATCCATTGTATTCGCTCCGAACACTGAAAACGCGGTTGTCAGCCAAGGCCATTGACGTGATTTCCATCGTCTTCTTGTCGACCATGGAATAGGTGAGCCTTACGCCCATCATCGCGCATGTGGTGTCGGTTAAAGGCCTGCAATAAATACGATCATCAATGCGCTCGTTTTCTACATAGAGACGAAAAGATGGTTTCGATTTACGGACCCCGTCGAAGCGGAGTTCAATTTGACCTGTTGGGCCTTCGCTCGCATCCTGAACAGGTTCGTATCCGACCTTATTGTTCAGACCGGCCAACTCATGGACCCAAACGGATAGAAACTGTGTGTCTAATGAGTACTGTTTTGTGACATAAGCCGCGTCGAACGTCCCATCATTATCAAGATCTTGAAGACACTGAACGCGAGACGTGTTGGCTTGGTAATCAATCGGGGGGCAATAGGCCATTCCCGATTGGATAGACATGCCAAACAGGACTGTTCCGGCGTCAATTGCAGACGTGTTCGGACGCTTTCGTTGAGGACGCGGGTCAGTGGTTCGCACCAGATGGACCGGCGATACGGTTTCGGTCCATGCGACGTCCCCTTTGTTGAGCACCAGGCTATTGGCCGGAGGCTCAAAGCCATGTGCCATAAGGGTCACTGCGCCATTGTCCGCTCGCCGTATCATTTGCGCCGTAGCATCGAATGAAGCGAAGCAAAAAAGGATCGCGAAAAGGATGATCCGCATCACTAATCGCCCTTTTTCTTATACATTGCCAGCATGCGCTGGGTGACAAGGAAGCCCCCGAAAATGTTGACGCTGGCCAGTGCGACGGCAACGCCGCCAAGCGCTTTCGCAATCCAGCCGCCCTCGACGGCGCCAGACGCGGTGGCGGCAACAATTGCGCCAACAATGATCACGGAGGAAATCGCGTTGGTCACAGCCATTAGCGGCGTATGCAGCGCAGGCGTCACGGACCAGACCACGTAATAACCCACAAAGCAGGCCATCGCGAAAATCGCTGCGAGATAAACAGTCGGGCTGATTGAGCTGGTTTCAGCGGCATAGGCGGGCAGGGCCATTGCCCCTGCCATCGCGCCCAGGACTAAGGCTTTTCTCATGAGGAGATCCTCTCATTCACGGTTTCACCGCCGCGCGTTAGCAGCATCGCGGTGACGATTTCATCGTCGGTCTCAAGATTGAGGGCGCCATCTTCGGCTGTGATCAGCGGTAAGAAGGCAATCAAATTCTTCGCGTATAGCGCACTTGCGTCAGCGGGTAGGTGCGCCGGGAGATTGGTGAACCCTGCGACTTTCACGCCATCAGAATCCACGACCTTATCAGGTTCAGACAGCGGACAATTGCCGCCCTGGCTGACTGCCATATCGACAATGACCGATCCCGGTCGCATTGTTTTGACCATATCTTCACTTACCAGGACGGGCGCCGCGCGGCCTGGGATCAAAGCGGTGGTGACGACAATATCTTGCTTCGCGATGTGCGAAGCGACCAGATCAGCTTGTTTCTTCTGGTACTCGTCGGACATCTGCTTGGCGTATCCGCCAGCGGTTTCAGCTGCTTTGAATTCTTCGTCTTCAACCGCGATGAATTTGGCGCCGAGTGAAGCGACTTGTTCCTTGGCAGCCGGTCGCACGTCTGTCGCTGTAACCACAGCGCCGAGTCGGCGCGCCGTCGCAATGGCTTGAAGGCCGGCGACCCCTGCGCCCATCACGAATACTTTGGCCGGGGCAACCGTGCCAGCGGCTGTCATCATCATCGGCATGGCGCGGCCATACAGGGTGGCGCCCTCAATCACAGCGCGGTAGCCCGCAAGGTTTGATTGAGATGATAGGGCGTCCATGCTTTGAGCGCGCGTGATCCGCGGCGTGAATTCCATCGCCATGGTGGTGATCGATTTTGCATTAAAAGCCGCGGCGTCGAATTTGAACGGATCGAGCAAACCGATCACGGTGATCCCATCCGGCAGCTTGCTGGCATCAGGTGTGCGGACACACAAGACGACATCCGCTCCTTTCAGCACCGCCGCAGGCGTTTTGGCGACCTTTGCGCCAGCTTCGGTATAGGCCTCGTCTGTATAGCCAGCGGCGACACCAGCGCCGGCTGCCACCGACACTTCATGGCCGAGGCCGACATACTTTTTGACCGTTTCGGGTGTGGCCGCGACGCGAGCGTCGCCAGCGGCCACTTCTTTTAAGACTGCTAGTTTCATAATGATCCATTAGGGCATGATCTTGCGGCAGTGCAACAAAAAATCCTAAACGATGGAATCAGCTTTCTAAAAAGCTTCCTCTACGGGAATAGTCTTGCTGTCTGCGATTGTGCGTCGAAGATTGTCAGTTTTTGCCGTTTCGATGGGGGGTATTTTGTTCAGCTGACGTCGTGGGCCTGTCTTTGATCTGAGCATCGATGTTTCGAACGATTTTGTTTGCAGAGATTGATCTGATTTCGGCGCAGTCATCGGCCATCATGCAAACGATGTTGCCTTTGTTTGGCCTTTCGTGACCTGTAATGAAACCTGTAAAAATGGTCATGGAAGATTAACCAGCCTTCTCCTTTGGTTAACCATTTCGAGTGCAAAAGAATACGCTGGGGCAGGACACATGTGTCCTCGCATATCGACCTGCTGTAAGTAGGCACGAATCATCGGACTGTATAAGTCTGTGTTGGAGTTTAGTAATATGGCCGGTGAAGCGCCTGAAATCCAAACTGAAACAGAGCCAAAACTGACACGTCAGTTGGATTGGCTGCAAATGGGATTTTGGCTGTGCATCTTGCTCGCCATTGGGGCGTCGAGTGCCAGTTTGGCTTGGCCGAACGCAGGTGGCCCTACCGGACTTATCCTTCTGATCTCTATGGCGGCGGGCGGCATGGTCTTCCTGCTTTGGATCTTGCGCGGCGCAGGGCGACGCATGGGACTGTTCCCAGAGCGCGGCGCAATGGCAGACGCAATGCAGCCGGTGACACCGCGCTTTTCTTGGATTGACGCGCTGGATGAAGCAGCTCTGGTCTGCGATCGCGGCGGTGCGCCTGTCGCAGCCAATGAAGCCTACACTGAGCTGACCCAGATGGCCTTGCTCGGACAGTCCGATGCGATGGGCCCGGTTTCTGTCGACCGAATTTTCAGTGCTGCACCAGGCTTGGCTGCGCCGATTTTCAGGCTCTCGAAAGCTGCGAAAGCGGGTGAGACGCGCCGCGAAACGCTTCCGGCGATGACGCTTGGCACAGACGCGTTGCCCGTTCAGTACGAAGCGTCTGTCTCTCCGCTAAAGGGTGAGCGCGTGATTTGGCGTTTGCGTCGCATTACCGGCTCTGACCAAGTTACGGGCGCGGCTGATATGCGCGCGCTCTATGTCGAAGATGCCCCAATGGGCTTCTTTTCGTCCGGGCCGGACGGCACGATTTCCTATGCGAATGGCTGGCTGCGTGAGAGTTTGGGGCTGTCAGAGAATGCGAAGAATATTCGCCTCGACGACATCATGCGCCCAGAATTTGTGAAACTGCTGCGCCGCGATCGCAAGTCAGGCGTTCCAGGCCGCGCGGATATTATGATCAGATCGCGGGACGGCGTCGAAATGCCGGTTCAGACGATTACGACTTGGCATGGCAAAGGCGCTGATGCGACGGGTCGAACGATCGTTTTGGCGAACTCACAGAACCTATTGGAAGGCGAGAGCCGGATGCTCGCAGCATCGGCCAGTCGGCCACCACGCCCGGATGGCGACCCGATGTTTGACGACGCTCCATTTGGCGCTGCGCGTCTCGAAGGTCAGTCGCTCGAAGGCGCAATCATCACAGACAGCAACCGCGCTCTGATGGGGCTGGCAGGTGGCGGTGCCTCGCCAGGCACGCGTTTCATCGATCTGTTTGTCGCTGAAGAAGGCGAGAACAAACTTCGCGAGCATTTGCTGGATTCGATCGATAAGCCAGTTGGTCTGCGCCTGGCGGATGAAGACCAGAAGCACGTGAACGTATTTGTCACCCTTGATGGCCGCGGCCAACCTGCTGTCGCTTATGTCATCGATATGAGTGAGCAGAAAGAGCTCGAACTTCGCCTCGCGCAAGGCGAGAAGATGCAAGCTATTGGTAAGCTCGCGGGCGGTGTGGCGCACGATTTCAACAATGTGCTGACGGGGATCATGCTCAACAATGATGAGCTCCTGACCAAACACCCTGTGGGCGATCCATCTTTTGATCATGTGAAGAAGATCCACGAATTCTCCGTTCGTGCGAAAGATCTGGTGCAGATGCTGCTGGCTTATGCCCGTCAACAAACCTTCCGCCGCGAAGTGTTTGAGCCAGGCGATTTCTTGTCGGAGTTTGCCATTCTGCTCGGCCAGCTCTTGGATGAGCGGATTGACTTCAACGTTGTCCACGGCCGTGACCTGCCGATGATTAAAGCAGACCGCAACCAGCTCGAAACCGCGATTATCAACCTCGCCACGAATGCGCGCGATGCGCTCCTTATGGACGGCGGCAAAGGCGGTAAGCTGACAATCCGGACGTCGCGCGCGTCTGAAAAGGACGCTCATGAGCGCGGGTTCCGCTATGTTGAGCAGGGCGAGTACTTGCTGATTGAAGTCGAAGATACGGGGCACGGGATTGCTCCAGAGAACCTCGCCAATATTTTCAATCCGTTCTTCACGACTAAACCAAAAGGGCTCGGCACCGGGCTCGGCCTGTCCACGGTTTACGGCATTATCAAACAGTCTGAGGGCTATATCTGCCCGATCAGCGATGTTGGAAAAGGGACGACGTTCCAGATCTATCTGCCGGCGCTCAAAGCCGATGAAATTCCAGCTGTTGAAGTGCTAGAGCAAGCGCCGGTCGACGCCGTATCTGTTCCTGTCGATATTTCTGGCCGCGGCCGTATCCTGCTGGTCGAAGACGAAGACGGGGTGCGTTCAATCGCTGCGTCACAGCTGAAATCGCGCGGCTACGATGTTGAAGAAGCCTGTGATGGCGAGGAAGCCCTAGAGATTCTGGAAGAAAACCCGGGCGGCTTTGATCTCGTCGTTTCGGACGTTGTCATGCCGGGCATGGATGGCCCGACCTTGATTAAGGAAGCCAAAGAGCTTCTTGGAACGGCGAAAGTCCTGTTCATGTCTGGTTATGCGGAACGCGATGTTGCCGCAAAATTGGATGGCGATCAGGAAGTTGCCTTTATGGCGAAGCCCTTCACCGTGAAACAGCTTGCCGAACGCGTGAAAGCCGAACTGATCGCGCGCGCCAAAGAAGCCGCTTAATCAATTGAGGCTAACTTAGTCGTTGTTCGCGACAAGCCGTAAGTGTGTCGGCTGGCGCTCGATCTTCGGCGGATAGACGGCGGCAACACGGTGACGCCAAACGGGACGTCCTTGTAAGACCGGGGCAGGCTGTAGAATTTGATACAGTCCCAGGAGACGGTTCTGATTGGCGTCTTTGCGTGGTGACGGTAGCGGCGCCAAAGTCATTTCAATGTCCACTTGCGTGCCCGTGAGCGTCTCACCCGTGGCGTGAAGAATGCCTGGCTTACGACTCTCTCTGACTGAAGAAATCAGCGACTCGACCATTGCCCGATCATGACCCGTCCAAAAGGCGAGGCAATCATGCTGTCCGAGATCGCGCCCTAATAGCGCGCCAAGCTGATTGCCTGCATTGCGGAACAACCATCGCCCTTCTTCGGACTCTTCGATCACGAATAAACACTCTAACAGGTCAGGGTGGTCGCTCGCCCGTACACTACCATTCATTTCCTCTGGTGATTGGTGCATCCGTTCCCACGCTGATAACAGTGTGACGGTGTTCGGATGGTGCTCAGGTTTTATCATTCTTGCTGCCTCTCTCAGCGATGCGTCACCCTCATCGCCCTGTTTTCGATATGAGACGTCTGCCGCAATGTTTGCGCCAGTTTATCGCTCGCTCAATGCGCGAAAATCGGTTCATTTTGGGGCTTGGTTCGCCACACAGGGGAAACTCGGCATGGAACCTGCTTCCTACTAGGCGAACTGTTCGGGAGTGATCGAATGACCGTTTCAACACGGAACACCCTTTTCGCAGGTGCGGGTCTCTTATCAGCCGCGATTTTGAGCGGATTTGCTTTTGCAGGCGGCGGCTCTGGCGGTGGAAAAGGCCCCGTTGTCCCTGGCGCCCACATGGGCGGCTCAAATGGTGGTCATAATGGCGGCCATTGTTGCAAAGGACCGAAAGGCCCTCGCGTACACGTGCCCGGTGTGAATGTTTCAGGTCCGAACGTGATGATCCAGGGCTCTAATGTCTCTGTGAACCAGGGAAGCATCATGACGAGCACGCAGAGCTTCCTCAGCACGAGTGTGGTGTCGGGTGGCAATAGCAGCGTCGTCGGCGGCGGCGGCGGCGGATACTTCCCAGCGCAAGGTGTTGCCCTAAGTGCGATCGGCGCCTTGAACGTGGAAGGTGCAGAAGAGACTTATTATGAAACGGTGACAGAACAGGTCCCGACCACAGAGGAATTCTGTGACGAGAGAATTTCGGTTCAGACGGTTGTGCGTCCGGTCCAGGCCGTTTGTATCGACGATAAGGGCATTCCGCATCCAGCGTCTCGCGTCGATGCAAGTGATCATGTCCCTGCGGCGTATAAGGGTGAACTGTTCCGCTGTATGGCGGGTACGAGCATGCAGGTGACGCTCGGAAGTGCTGAGAATGGTCGCGCAAGCTTCGCGCATGGCGAAACGTTTGCATGTCGCAAAGGCGAAGCTCTGGTCCATAAGCCCGGCGGCGACTTGGCGTGTTCACCGCAATCTCCGCAGCGCGACTGTAACGAGCGGTCTTTGCTGCGCAGACACGGTCCAGGCATCAAGCTGGTCACCACGCGAATTCAGCATAAAGCTTGTGTGCCAAGCACGCGCACCGTGATGAAGTCGGTTGAGCGGCAAGTCGAGCGCACACGCCAAACGAAAGCCCAGGCGATGGTTTTCGATGGCGGCGTCGGACAAGGCGTCAATTAGCGCCAAACCTTCAATTTTACGTGATTACAGGCTCCTCAAATATGGGTGAGCCTGTAACAACTGTTGCGCGAATACCGCGCTGCCTCGGGTTCCTGAAAATTCTGTAAATCTGGCCTTGTCAGAGGGGCGGTTTCAACTACTCCTCCCTTTAGATCCTCCGATAAGAGAGGACCCCCAGAAACGCAATTTATCTACAATTTGTCGGGAGACGTGAGATGAAAAGATCCACAAGATCTAATTTTGGCTTGAAGGCCGCATTATCATTCAGTGTAGGGCTAACCGCACTGGTCGCAGGAAGCGGCCTCAGCGCGGTGGCTCAAGAAGACGGTGAAGAAGAGGCTAAGCGCCTGAACACCGTCACGATCACTGCAACCAAGCGTGAGCAAACGCTACAAGACGTTCCGGTTGCGGTTTCCGTAATCGACGAAAGCGTCATTGAGAAAGCTGAAATTCTTGATCTGAACGATCTTCAATCTGTTGTTCCGTCGCTTGGCTTCCGGACCTTCCAGAACTCTGCAAACGCCAACTTCACGATTCGTGGTTTTGGGAATGGCGCGAACAATATCGGTATTGAGCCATCTGTCGGTATCTTCATCGATGGCGTTTATCGTTCACGCGCTGCCGCTTCGATTGGTGATCTACCGAACATTGAGCGCGTCGAGGTCCTCCGCGGACCGCAATCGACTCTGTTTGGTAAGAACGCCTCTGCCGGTGTTGTCTCGGTCGTGACCAGCAAACCTCAGTACGAGCTCGGCGGAAACGTTGAGGCGAGTTTTGGTAACTTCAACCTTCGCCGTGCGAAGGGATATGTCACCGGCGGGATTACAGACAATCTGGCCTTCTCACTCGGTGGAAGCATCAACCAACGCGACGGCGTTGCTGAGAATCTCGTAGACGGGTCAGAGCTGAACACGCGTGACCGTTGGAACATTCGCGGCGAGCTGCTGCTTGAGCCAACCGATCGCCAAGAATGGCGCTTGATCGTCGATGCGGACGAAATTGATGAAGTCTGCTGTATTGCGTCAAATCTGGTCGAAGGCCCAACGGCAAGCATCGTTCGTTTGATCGGTGGGAACGTCGACAATGCGACGCCGTTCGACCGCGGTATTTTCGTCAACGGCACGCCAAACAATACACTCGAGAATACAGGTATCTCTCTCCAGGGTGATATTGAGTTTGACGGGTTCTCATTGACGACGATCACGGCCTACCGTGAAACCGACGTCGTCAACAATTACGATATCGACTTCACCAGCGCGAACCTTGCGACCCTCGATGAAGCGCAACAGCTTGAGACCTTCTCTCAGGAACTTCGCTTGACCTCAAATGGCGAAGGCAATTTCGACTGGATGGTCGGTGCTTACTATTTCAACGAGTCAGCTGCGGTACAGAACGAGCTGCTCTACGGTTCTGATTTCCGTAACTTTATTGATCTCGGCGCCGCATTCGCCGGCGCTGCGCCAGCGGACATTCCTGGCATCATCGGCGCCTTCCAGGCTGGCGTTCTGCCAAGCCCACTCGGCGGACTTGAAGCAGGCCTTGGCATCCCAAGCGGAACGCTCGCCGGTGCCGGACAAGGCAATATTGAAAGCTTCACCCAAGACGATGAAGCGATCTCTATTTTCGGGACACTGGATTGGTACCTGACCGATCGCCTGACCGCGACCGTAGGCCTGAACTATACCGAAACTGAAAAAGACGCGACGCTGAACATTCAAAGCCTCGACGTCTTGTCTTCGCTTGACCTGACCCAAATCGGTTACGCACTTGTCGTTGACGGTATTCTGGGCGCGAGCGGGGTGGATACGTCAGACCCAGCTGCAATCGGTGCCTTCATCGGCGGCAACCCGCTAGTCTATCAAGGCATCCAGCAGCAGGCGCTCGCGATCGCAAGTAACTATGATCCAACAACGCCAGCGCAGCTTCAGAACCCTCTGATTGGGCTTCAGCCGCTGCAATTCCAGCCACCATTCGTGAACTTCCCGAACGCGGTTGAGGATGGCACGATCACAGCGGACGATCTGACATACTCTTTGCGTCTCGCCTACGATCTTACCGAGAACATCAACGTTTACGGGTCTTATGCGACGGGTTTCAAATCGAACTCGTTCAATATCTCTCGTGACAGCCGTCCGTTTGCCGCCGACTTCACATCGTCGATCAATGCTGCAAACCAAGCCGTTGGCACTGTGGTTGATCCGTTTACAGGCCAAGTCCTACGGACAGCGCCATCGTCTCCTCTACAGGATGCGGGCCTGGCCCAGCCAAACCTGATCACCGGAACGCGTTTCGCCGAGCCAGAAGAAGCAAAAGTCTTTGAAATCGGCCTGAAAGGCGCTTGGGACAATTTCGCTCTGAACGTCGCGATCTTCGACCAGACGATTGAGAACTTCCAATCGAACATCTTTAACGGCACCGGATTTACCCTCGACAATGCAGCTGAGCAGTCAGCGACCGGTCTCGAATTGGATGCGACTTGGAGCCCAACAGCGAACCTAACGCTTTCATTCGCAGGGACATTCCTGGACCCTGTCTATGACGAGTTCATTGACTTCAACGGCAATGATCTTTCTGGCACCAGCGTGTCAGGTGTGTCTGATGTCATCACATCAACCTCTGTCTTGTACGAATTTGGTGTTCTTGAAACCGATTGGGACGGCTTCTTCCGTGCCGATTGGCAGTATGAAGCCGATACAGACTTTGGGGATGGCGGTAGCAACGCGCCAATCAACGCCGCGCTTGAGGATCTTTACGACCGCGAAGTGAACAGCGTGAATGCGTCGCTTGGTTTCACATCTGCGAATGGTCTTGGGATCACGCTCTGGGGTCGTAACGTCTTCGATCACGAGTACATCACGACGGCCTTCCCAGGTGTTGCGCAAGCCGGAACTTGGACAGGTTATCCAAGCCAGCCACGCACCTATGGTGTGACGGTTCGCAAAGTCTTCTAAGTCTTGCTTGGATAGATAAAGTTCGGAAAAGCCCTGCCAGTTTGGTGGGGCTTTTTCTATGCCTTACGGCTGACCAGCAGCGAGGCTAAAACAAACATCACCAGCTCGAACCCAGCAAAATACCAGTTCGAGGCCATGGCTGTGTCACCATAAAAGTAAGAGGCGCCGCGCCCCAAAACATAGCCGCCCATATAAGCGGCAACAAAACATAGCGCGGCGAATTCAAAGCGGTCCCGAAGGCCGCCGAGCAAGCATAGAAGCGCTGCTCCCAGGCTCACGCCGCCATAGATCCCACGCATCTCAAAGACCCCTGAAACGCCCTCGGCTGAGACGCCGAGACGGGAGGTCATTCCAACCGGATCGGTGATCGACCAAAAGCCAAAAGCAAGGAACATGAGGGCGGTAAACAGGAGAAAAAGTCGTGTCAGCATGAGCAGGGAAATAGGTCGCTCATCAAACTTGTCGAATGTGATGAATTTCGAGGCGCGAAGGGCTTGTTTTCAGCAATTCTCTGAGGGAGAAGGCAGCTAAGTCGAGCGTATTCAGAAGCGTCGACGCGTGTAGATTAGAAGGATCCTCCCATGCCATTTGATTCCCCTCGCCACGATTGGACGAAAGACGAAATCCGGGCGGTTTATGAGCAATCCCTAGATGCCTTGGTCGGGCAGGCGCTCGCGGTGAAACGGGCGAATTGGCCAGATGGCGCGCTGCAAAAATCACAACTGCTCTCGATCAAGACCGGCGGCTGCCCTGAGGATTGCGGGTATTGTAGTCAGTCAGCGCATTTCAGCACAGACGTTGAGGCGGAAAAGCTGATGCCGCTGGACGAAGTTGTCGCTGCAGCCAAGCGCGCAAAAGCAGGCGGCGCAGATCGGTTCTGCATGGGGGCAGGCTGGCGCTCTTTGAAAGACCGCGACGTTCCGAAAGTTGCTGCGATGATTTCCGCGGTCAAAGCGGAAGGCCTGGAAACCTGCGTCACGCTTGGCATGCTCGAGGACGGGCAAGCCGAAGCTCTGAAAGCGGCGGGCCTCGATTATTACAACCACAATCTCGATACGTCGCCGGAATACTATACCACGGTCGTGACTACGCGGACCTATGATGACCGGCTCGACACGCTCGCAAAGGCGCGTGAGGCGGGCGTGAAGCTGTGTGTTGGTGGCATTCTCGGAATGGGCGAGGGGCGCGCGGATCGCATCGGCCTTATCCATGAGCTCTCTAAGCTCACCCCGCACCCTGAAAGTGTCCCGATCAACATGCTTGTTCCAATCAAAGGCACGCCGCTCGGCGAAAGCCCGGCTGTCAGCGTCACCGAAATGGCACGCGCGATCGCAACCTGTCGGATCGTGTTCCCGAAGAGTTGGGTACGTCTCTCCGCGGGCCGCGAAGGCATGAGCGAGGGCGAACAAGCCTTGCTTCTGCTCGCGGGCGCCAACTCAATCTTTGTCGGCGACCGCTTGCTGACCACGGATAATCCTGGCGAAGACCGCGATCAGTCGTTACTGGACGCGGTAGGGTTTGAAGCTTCCGGACATGACGTTATGGAGCGTAGCCATAAGAAAACGCTGATAGACGCGAGATAGGACGAAAAGAATGACGACCGAACTGCAAGCCGTGATTTGGGATTTTGGCGGCGTGTTTACGACATCACCGTTTGAGGCATTCACGCGATATGAGGAAGCCAACGGACTTCCCAAAGACTTCGTTCGGTCGGTCAACGCAGTCAACATTCAAGAGAATGCTTGGGCGAAGCTGGAACGATCTGAAGTAACTGCAGAAGAGTTCGATACACTGTTTCGGAATGAAAGCCGCGCGCTTGGTCATGAAGTTCCTGGCAAAGATATTCTCGGTCTGCTCTCGGGCGATGTCCGCCCGGCCGTTGTTGACGCTTTGAAGATCTGTAAGCAGCACGTGAAAGTCGGATGCATTACAAACAATGCGCCCGTCGGCAAAGGTGCGGGCATGAGCTCCGATTCAAACAAAGCGGCGCAAGTGTCCGAAATCATGGAACAATTTGATCACTTGATCGAGAGTTCCAAGCTCGGAATTCGCAAACCTGACCCGCGAATTTACGCGCTGATGTGCGAAGCTTTGGACGTTGATCCGGCGCGATGTGTGTATCTCGACGATTTGGGGATTAACCTCAAACCGGCGCGCGCCATGGGCATGCACACAATCAAAGTGTTGAATGAGGCGCAGCTCTTGCAGGATCTCCGTGAGGCTACCAAATTCGAGGGCATATGAGAGCATCATTCCTAGGACTCGCGCTAATCCTTACGCTCGCAGCATGTGGCGATAGCGATGGCACGCCGCGCGTTCGAATGATGGTCAACGCAGCCCCCGCCGTCACCACGCCGGTGGAAGTTGAAGAAACGATCACACCGTTGACAGAACTCGTCGACGCTAAAATCGCTGATATCCGAGACATCCTGGAGCGCAACTCGCTCTCTCGCTTGGTTCGCCTAGCGAACGCAGAAGACAATTTTGTTTCTAACTTTGCAGGGGAATCTCACCGCGTGCATTGGGATCTGTTGCGCCGGACCGGCTTCGATCCGTTGATGCGTCTTGAGGCACTGTTGGATGGTCCGTATGGGACGCGCCAAGTCGGTGATCAAACTTGGTACATTTGGCCGGACTTTGCTGCTCGCAACGCCGAGGACTTGTTGCCAGAGCGACTGGATTTTGCAGACCGCGCAAGGCTTCGTGAGCTGGTCGGCGAGACCGGGCTCGAGCGCATTCGATCTGGCGAAACCTATCCCGGAATTCGCACCGCGATTGCCGACGATGGCCGATGGCTCTATTTCGTTCATGAGACAGTTCAGGACACAGAGGCGAGCGACTAATGGCGACGAAAATTGGGGCCCAAGAGGCTTTGACGAAACTCTCAGGTTGGAGCGACAAAGCGGGGAACCGTGACGCGATCGAGAAGAGTTTCAAGTTCGCAGACTTCAAAACTGCCTTTGGATTTATGTCGTCTTGTGCTCTCAAGGCCGAGCAGATGGACCACCATCCGGAATGGTTCAACGTTTACAACCGCGTCGACGTCACGCTCACCACGCATGATGCCGACGGTGTCACGGCGCTTGATGTTGAGCTCGCCACGTTCATGGACGGTCTAGCGGCCAAGCTCGCTTAATTACGAACAATAGCTCGCGCCGAGAATCGGGCCGAGGCGATTGCCGCGTTTTTCCTGAATGATGATCGCGCAGCCATACTCTGCGGATGGCGTTTTAATGTCGAAAGACATAGCGTCTCCAGAATAAGTCCCGACTTGCATCGCGTCCAAGACCACATTTCGGCTGAACAGGTGAACGCCCCGATTCTCACCGCGAGGGACGGAGGTTGATTGTTCGGGCAGCAAGGTGAGTTGGAAGATCTCCGCAGGGCGTTTCAAGGCAATATCGAAGGCGCCAATCTCAACACTGGTGATGTCTCCCGCTCGCGAAACCTCCAGCGCTGCTGTCGCATGCGACGTATGGGAAATGAGCCGTGCGATTTCGCTGGCGCGGTGGCCGACGGTTTCGGATGCGCCGTTGATGACCGCTTGCGGCGTGTAAGCCCCGCCCGTACCGCGAAGAGCGCGATTGTACTGGCGTTGGCGGGCTGTGTAATCTGGATTGGAGTAGGGATCCTTCCACGCGCCCGCGCGGCCATGCACCAAGCGGTCCCAATAATCCACGTGCCATTCCAAAACGATCAAATCCTCTCGTTCGGCCAGTTCGGAGAACAGTTTTTCAGCTGGCGGGCAGGAGGAACAGCTCTGTGATGTGAAGAGCTCTGCGACGACCGGGCCGCTCGTTGCTGCAGTCGCCGGAGGTAGCTTTTGCAGCGTTTGGGCACCGCCACCCAACGATAAGACGGTGAGGGTCGTTACGAGCAAAGCCAGAGCGAGAAGGGTGATGCGCATGAAGGTCTCCAACCTGAAGTCCACTCTAATTCGGGCAGCGCGCTTCAATTCTCAAATCGCGTTTTTTCAACTCGCCGTGAACGGACGTCGCCGCGTCAGGGCTTGCGCCGGGTTCGTCCACGCGTCTACACCACGCGCAGACAACAGTATTAAGGAGGGCCGCCATGGGCCGCGTATCAGGCAAGAAAGCAATCATTACCGGCGGAGCGCAAGGATTGGGCGAGGCCACGGCTTGGATGCTGGCGCGTGAAGGCGCCAAAGTCACCGTCACGGACGTAAATGGCGAAGGCGCTGATGCCGTCGCTGCGGCGATCAATGCAGAGCTTGGCGCAGGAACAGCCTTTGCCTGGCAACATGACGTGACAGATGGCGATCGCTGGAAAGTGGTCGTCCAGGAAGCCCACGATGCGATGGGCGGGCTCAATATCTTGATCAACAATGCCGGGATCGGCTCTCTCGGCAATGTCGAAGAGGAAGACTATGGCGTGTTCCAACATGTCATGAAGGTGGACGTCGACTCGATTTTCCTAGGCTGTAAGTACGCGATCCCATTGATGCGCGACCACGGTCTCGGCTCGATCGTCAATATCAGCTCCATCGCGGGGATCGTCGCGAGCGGCAACTATGTGTCTTACAACACAGCGAAAGCAGCGGTTCGCCATATGTCGAAATCGATTGCGCTCCATTGCGCCAAAACCGGCGGACAGATTCGCTGTAACTCGGTCCACCCTGTCTTCATCAACACGCCGATCCTAGACGGTGTGAAGCAGATGTTCGGGGAAGAAGAAGGCCTTGCGAAACTCGGCCGCCAAATCCCGCTCGGCAAAGTTGGTGAGCCAGACGATATTGCTTATGCCGTCCTCTACCTCGCCAGCGACGAAAGCAAATTGGTCACGGGCGCTGAGCTGAAAGTCGATGGCGGTATTAGCGCGATGTAGCGCTTGCCAAGCGTGGATGTTCATGTAATGTTCCAGGCTCAAACAAGGAGGCTGGAATGATTGGTTACGTAACTTTGGGCACGAATGATTTGCCGGGGAACGCGAAGTTTTACGACGCGATCGCGAAGGAAATGGGCGTCGGACGGATGATGGACGAGGACACGTTCATCGCTTGGGGTGAAATGGGCGGCGCCCCTGGCGTTGCGATCACCAAGCCGTTTGATGGTCAGGCTCCAAGTGTCGGCAATGGGACAATGGTTGCATTGCAAGCCAGCGGCCCCGAGCAAGTGGATCGATTGCATGCGATTGCGCTTGAGCAAGGTGGAACCTGTGAAGGAAAACCCGGTGATCGCGGCGGCGGTTTTTATGCGGCTTATTTCCGCGACCTCGACGGCAATAAGCTGAACGCTTTTTGTATGGTGGCAGCCGAATAAGGCTCTATCCGATTGGGCGTCGGCCAACGACTAAGACGGCATAGGCGCCCAAGAGGGCCATCACCACGGCCGACATGTAGAGCGGCAATGGTGCGCCGATCTGGTACAAAGTCGCGCCAAGCAAAGGTCCAAAGATAAAGCCCGCAGGCGGCGCTGCTGCGAGCAAAGCGGCAGCTGAGCCTTGCTCATGACGGTCTACTGAGAGGCTGCCCAAAGCGTTGGCCGCAGGCACCGCCAGCGCTGCACCAGCGCCGACGATCAAAAATGCCACGCAAACGGCCCAGAACGGTGCCAATAGGTTTGCGAGGACATAGCCGACGGCGATCAGAAAGAGTCCTGTCGGCAACATCCGCCGCGGATCAGGCTTGCGTGGTTGAACATAGCCAAACTGCACGATTACCATCGCCGCTGCTAAACACGCAAAGGCGATCCCAGCGAACAAAACGGTCCGTTCCTCGCCGAGATCATACCGGTCTTCCAAAAACCATCCCAGGGTTTGTTGGATCATGCCGACGGCGACAAAATAGGTGAATAGGAACAGTAGGTGCGGGAAAACCCGTGGGTCTCGCATCGCCAGCGGAGTTGGCCGCGCGGCGCTTGCTCGGGTGCTGCGAGATTTCGGAAGGGCGAATGCAATTAAGATCCCGCACGAGATGCAAAGCACAATTGAGCCCCAAAGCGGAACCAAGGCGCCGAATGGCGCAAGCACCGTCGCCCCTGCAGGTCCAAGGATCGAGCCTATGCTCATCGCGGCCCCGAGCATGCCAAGCCCGGCTGCGCGGTTCGCGGGCGTGGTTGCATCGGTCATTGCCGCCATGCTGGCGGGCTGCAAGCCTGGCGATAGGAGACCGAACCAAACCCTCACAAAGACCAATGTGAAGAACATGGTCATGCCGGTGATCATCCCCGCCAAGGCGGCTTCGAGGGCGAACAGAAAGGCCATATTGGTAAAGCCCATCGCCATCAAAGAGAACACCATAACCCGCTTGCGGCCGAAGCGATCGGCCCAGCGGCCCCATTGCGGGATCATCAGCGCATAGATCGCGGCTGAGAGTGTCAAAATCCCAGCAACTTGCACTTCGGTGAGGCCTGCTTTTCGGGCAAGCGGCGCCACGACAACGAAATTGATCGTCATCCCAGCGCCCATCGCGACGCTCGCCAATCCGATCATACCTTGTTGGAAGGATGTCAGTGGCCGCAGGGGCGCATCAGGAGTCGTACTTGTGTCAGCCATGCCCAATCTCTCTCGAAGGGCAGAGTTATGGGCTTTGCGCCGCTCGGCAAGCTAGACTTTGGGGAAAGTTGTTCATTCCTCGCCAGAACGAGCGAGGCTTTCGATGGCTTGTTGCTTCACGAAATCAACCGCCGGTGCCATCGTGTCCAGGTCGCTTACGGACGTTCCATTGGTTATATGATCGAACGTAATCAGTGTGCCGCCGCTTTCGTTGGGCGCCAGAGAAATCGTCCAGACCGACGTCACGGCCAGGCCTTGCAGTGGCCCGAACGGCGCCGACAAAACGAGACGTGTCTCTGGTTGCGCCTGCAAAACCGTACCGTGCCAAACCGACCCGCCGTGCCAGTCTTCACGCCAATGCCCGCCAGCTTGCGGATCAAGTGAAAGATTGTCCGCATCGCCTGAATAGGTGTGATCAGACTGCCACCACTCAGACGGCTCAATCAGACGCGCCCAAACCTCGCTTGGTGAGAGCTCGGACTGCGCCTCAAGTTTCAGCGTGAAATGATCCGGCGCCGCGGTGATCACCTCGGCTGCGCCAAAGGCCGGTGCGCCAAACCCGATAGCGGTCGACAAAATCAAGAAACGCACGTTCATTTCCATTCCTCCCATCAAAGCGAAAGCGGCAGCTCTAAGTGTGTTTCATACATGAAGTCGCGATGCGCGAGAATGATCGGATCGAGCGCGGCTGTGGTCGCTTCATCAAGCGTGCTGAAGGCGGCGCGCGTCGTGGATTTCATTTGGCACTGCGCCTCCGGCAAAGGTGAAAGGATCGCGAGAACGGTCGCGAGGTAAACATCCGCCGCGCTGAGCGATTGCCCTAAGAGATACTGACTACCAAGGGCTTTTTGAGCCATCAATCGATCCGCGATTTGTCCCAGAAGCTCATGCACGCGGGCGCTCGCTGCCGCACCGGCCTCTGGCGTATAGCCGTATTTCTGGCCGATATACTTTGCCACGGGCTCCATGAAGCCACCTTGTCCGGTCAGACCCGCTTCGACCAATTGTAGGCGTCTTGCCCAGCCCAATCCGTTCTCCCCGACCAGGTCTTCGCAAAGCCCAAACATGGCTTCGGCATTGCTCGCGATCAGACTTGGCTCTGGCGCGAGCTGCTCCGCGAATTCCAGGATCTCGCGCCAGCCAGAGCGGGGCGGGTCATCATTATAAATCGCGACCGGACCGGTTTGCTGTTTAGCCCAGGCATCAAAAGCTGGATTGTCATATTCGAGCCGAACGGCTTTCCACGGAATGTTCTTGATATGAAGAATGCCCTTCGCGGCTTCCCCCCAAGGGCTGGGGACATTGCCAACCACAACCATGCGAAGTCCGTCGGAGGCGATCGCCTCATCGGTGCTGATATATTCAAAAGACAATGGGCGGCTCCCTCTATGCGGGTTTGAAGGTGGGCAACCGGTCGATCCAGGGCTGCGCGGCTTCCAGCTCATAGGCGAGCGATAAGAGAAGTCCATCATCGCCGCGTTTACCAGAGAACATGGATCCAATTGGCAGGCCATCGGCGCTCCATTGAATTGGAACACTCATAGACGCGGCGCCCGAGACATTCATCGGAGAGGTGAAGGCCGCATAATTGAGGACATTCGCGCGTACCGTTTGATAGTCCCCGTCAGGTGCCTGGCTGCCAACCTTGGGAGGTACCGTTGAGACAGTTGGCGTCAGCAACACATCGAACTGATCAAACCAAGAATGATAGATGCCCTCAAACGCCTGAAGGTAGGCAATAGCGCCTTCCATATCGCCTTGGCGTCCCAAGAATTCTTGGGCGAGGCCAAGCGTCCAGGGCTCCAAAATTTCTGGACTGATCGGTTTACCGGAGAAGGCGCTGGCTTGCTGCGCAAATGCAGCAGCACCCGCCGCCCAATAGAGGAGAAAGGCGTCTGTAAACGCGTCGCCGTCGAGCGGGATGGTATAGTCGACGACCTCATGCCCAAGCTCGCGGCAGAGCTCTGCCGTGCGTTCGATCCCGGTGCGGGTCTCAGCGTCCAGAGTCGCTTCCGTGATGGGCTCTGGTGCAAACCCGATGCGCAGTCGCCGGGTTGAGGCTTCGGTCACGTTTCCGGTGCGCGGGAGATCCGTTTCCAGATCGACTTCGGTCGCGGCAAACAAGGCGGCGCTGTCGCGAACGGTGAGCGTGACCGCATGATTGACTGAAATGTCGACGGGCCCGGAATCCCGGCTAATCGGCAGAGCGCCCCGGCTCGGCTTTAGCCCGAACAGACCGCAGCATGCTGCCGGAATACGGATCGATCCGCCGCCATCACTCGCATGCGCAAATGGCACGACGCGCGCCGCGACGAGGGCAGCAGCTCCGCCAGACGACCCACCTGGGATCCGGCTCAAATCATAAGGGTTGCGCGTCGCCCCCGTCACCAATGGTTCAGTCGAAGAGATCAATCCCATCTCCGGAGAGGTCGATTTGCCGAGGCTCACCACGCCTGCTTTGCGCCAAGCTTTTGCAAACTCGCCGTCGCTTTGCGCGATATACCCTTTGAAAGCGCGGGAGCCGTAAAGCGTTTGGTCACCCTCCCAATCGAGCAGGTCTTTGATGAAAGTTGGAACGCCGCCAAAGCTTCCTTCAGCAGGTGACGCAGCCGCCTCTAGCGCTTTGTCGTAAGACTCGGTCGCGACAGCATTGATCAACGGGTGCGCGGCTTTCGAGCGGGCAATCGCTGCCTCAGTCAATGAGAGAGAGGTGGCGCTTCCATTCGCGAGCATCTCGAGCTGTTCCATTCCGTCTGGAATGGCGGTCGCTGTGTAAGTGGCAGGCTCAGGCTCGATGGGCGGCGCCTCGGCTTCTACTGCACTCGTGTCGGGCGAGTCGCCGTTGTCTCCGGCACATGCCCCAAGCGCGCCGAGCGCTGTGATGGCGGCGCTGGACTGCAAAAGGCGGCGTCGATCTAGATGTGTCATGGGTTCCCTCCGATTTCTCTTTTTTTAGACCCTGAACTGGGCTTGCCGCGATTGCAAGGCCGCCCTAGGGGTATCGGTCGATCTGTTGGAAGGCATCGCAAATGCTCTCTGTATTGGACTTGTTTCGGGTGGGATTAGGACCGTCCTCGTCGCATACGGTTGGTCCGATGCGGATTGCGAAACGCTTCTTGAGAGAGGCGCGAAAGTCCGGCCATCTCGCGACCGCCAATCGGATCGAAGTGGAGCTTCAGGGCTCGCTAGCGCTGACCGGTATAGGGCATGGCACAGACAAAGCGGTCATCTTGGGTCTGCTTGGGTTTTCCCCTGAAACGGCAGAGCCCGATGAAGCCGAAGCCGGGTTCCGCGAGGCGGTGCGAAGCAAATCCCTTCGCGTAGCCGGGCAGGGCGATATTCACTTCAATCCATTGTCGGATATTCTCTATCGCGGCGACGTGGTGCCAGAGTTACATCCAAACGGGATGGTTCTGCGCCTGTTTTCAGCGGATGCACCAGATGAGCCGAGTTTTACCCGCGTTTATTATTCAACCGGCGGTGGGTTCATTTCGTCGGCGCGGCGGCTCGCCCGTCCGGCTAAAAATGATGTGATCGAGGATCAAGGCCGCCCTCCGTTCTCATTTGGGTCTGCGGCGGAACTGTTGGAGCTCTGCGAAACAACGCCAACGGCGATCGATGCTTTGATCCTCGCAAACGAGGATGAGCGCCGCGCGCGGGACGCGACCTATGAGCAAATCGATCTCATCACCGAGACAATGCTCGCCTGTATCGAGCGCGGATTGCAGACTGAAGGCATTTTACCTGGAGGCCTTGAGGTCCAGCGGCGCGCGCCTGATCTGTATCGGAAGCTGAAAGCCGGCGCGGGGGTGAATGAGCGAGAAGCACTCTTCGATTGGCTGAA
>JBCBGJ010000002.1:0-33191 GCA_038526925.1 Pseudomonadota bacterium | reverse complement strand
GAGGACTTAAGCGACGTCGCTGAATTTATTTATCTCGAAGACGTTCGCGAAAATCTCGGTCTAATGGACAAAGTCGCCGGCGGACTTGGTCCGATGATGCCAGGGCTGTTCCACGGTAAGAAGAGCCATACCAAACCCGGAGTTGTCCTGTTTACGTCCGGGACGGAAGGCGAGCCGAAAGGCGTTGTGCTTTCGCATCACAATATTGTCTCCAATGTTGAACAGGTCCGCGCGCACATTGGCCTCGATTCGAACAATGATATCGTCTTCAATCCATTGCCGACATTCCACTGTTTCGGATTAACGGTCGGCGCAATTCTTCCCCTCATCGCAGGCGTGAAAGCTGTGTTCCATCCGAGCCCGCTGCAACCGCGTGAAATCGCGGGGCGAATTGAGGAAACGGGCGCTACGATACTGCTCGCGACCGACACCTTCATCGGGCAGTACACGCGCGTCGCCAAGGAAGGCGCGATGGACTCCGTAAGGCTCGCGGTCTGCGGCGCCGAACGGGTGCGAGATGAAACGCGCGCATTTGTCCGTAAGAAGTTCAATATCGAAATCCTGGAAGGTTACGGCGCCACAGAAGCTTCTCCAGTGGTCGCGGCGAACCAAATGGAATTCAACAAACCCGGCACGGTTGGGCGATTGATGTCTGATATGGAATACGAACTGGTTCCAGTCGAAGGTATCGAAGAAGGCGGTAAACTCCGCATTCGCGGCCCAAACATCATGATGGGCTATATGCGCTCGTCAGCTCCGGGAGTCATTGAGGCGCCGCAAGATGGTTGGCACGACACGGGCGATATTTGTGTCGTCGATGAGGATGAATGCATCCGCATCATGGGCCGCGTAAAACGATTTGCGAAAATTGGCGGCGAGATGGTCTCGCTCGCCGTTGTTGAAAACTGCGCAAGTGCGATATGGCCAGACGACATGCACGCGGCCGCTGCCATCCCGGATCCTCGCAAAGGGGAGCAAGTGGTTCTGCTCACAACAGCGAAAGATGCTGATCGGAGCGCCCTTCTCGCTTGGTGTCAGTCCCATGGAGTATCCGAACTCTCCGTGCCGCGAAAAGTCTTCCATGTTGACGAAGTTCCCGTGCTCGGAACCGGAAAAACCGATTATGGCGCCGTCAACACTATGGTCCGCTCACTGACGGATTCTGTCTAAAGTTCGGCCTCGTACGCCCAGCCGTCGAAACCCGGAAACACACCGTCCGGCAGCTCATCGATCAGAGTTTTATAGTCTAAATCAATGTGCAGGTTGGTTAACGCAGTCCTCCGCGGCCGGAGCTTTTTAACCCATTCGAGCGTTTGTCCGAGATGGGCGTGTGATGGATGCGGCGTGTAGCGCAAAGCATCTATCATCAGCAAATCGAGACCTTGTAACGCCTCCAATGTGGCGTCAGGAAAGCCATTCAAATCGTTGCAGTAAGCGATGTCACCGATGCGAAACCCGAGGGATCGAATATAGCCATGCTCTTGATCGAGCGGGGTCATCTCAATCTCCCCTCCAGGCCCGCTGACACGAAACGACTCATAAGGCGTGAGGAATGGCTGAACGTCGTATAGCGCTGGGTACCCGTTGTCGCCATTGAAGACATAATTGAACTTCGGCATCAGAGATCGCGAGGTTGGCAAATCCATATACGCCTTTACCTGGGCGCGATTGCGAATAGCCAGCGCTCGAACATCGTCTATCCCGTGAGTTTGGTCGGCATGATCGTGTGTGAAGACAACGGCGTCTACGCGTGTCGTGTTTGCCGCGAGGAGCTGCTCACGCAAGTCTGGTGACGTGTCGATGAGCACAGTCGTTACCGCCTCTGGCGAAGCGTCCGCCCAAACCTCCACGAGCGCCGAGCATCGCGTCCGGCGGTTCTTCGGCTCATTCGGATCACAGGCGCCCCAATCGCCTCCAACGCGCGGAACGCCGCCAGACGACCCAGTTCCTAAGAGCGTGAACCTAATTCGCCGGGCGCTCATGAGACGCGCTCGAACAGTCTAAGAGCATTTGCTTCACACTGCGCCCCAATTTCATCACGTGTCATGCCGTGAAGGTCAGCTAAGGCATCAGCTACGTAGGGAAGATAAGCTGGCTCGTTCCGGCGCCCTCGATACGGCATTGGCGTCAGATACGGACAGTCGGTTTCAAGAATAACGCGGTCCAATGGAACATCTTTGATCACGGAACGCACATCTTTCGCACTTTTGAACGAAAGGATGCCGGAAACCGATACATAGGCACCAAGATCCAGACCCCGACGACACAAATCTGGACCGCCCGTGTAGCAGTGCAGCAGGATTGGAAAACCGCCGCGTTTGCTTTCGTCTTCTAGGATGTCCGCCGTTAGATCATCCGCTTCACGCGTATGAACGATAACGGGAAGACCGATTTCGCGGGCGGCAGCGATATGAGTTCGAAAGCTTGCTTCTTGTTGATCTTGAGGGCTGTATCCATAATGTAGATCCATCCCCGTTTCACCGATCGCGACCACATTCTCATTTCGCGAAGCGGCGATGAGGTCTTCCGCTTTGGTCTCTGTAAAATCCTTCGCATGATGAGGATGAGTACCGACACTGCACCAGATATCATCATTGGCACCCGCAATCTCGCTCACGCGCGGAAAGCTGTCCAGACGTTCGCAAATCGCGAGCATCCGCGTCACGCCAGCCTCACGTGCGCGCGCCAGGACCTCATCTAGGTCGTCAGCGTAAGCCTCTGCGTGCAGGTTTACATGGGTATCAAACATGGGGTCAGGCGCTTACAGCCTTCACGCCATCTTGCAAGACAGAAAACAGCTTTGTCGCGGTCTGTAAGGGGGTGAGGTTAAGCTCATCCGCCGTTGCGCGAACCTGATGCATCTTCAGCCAGGTTTGACTGAGTTCAGGATCATTATCAGACTTTTCCGCAACCCAAGCCAGCAATGTATCCGTAAACGCATTCAACGAGCCCTCATCAACGAGCACCGATGTCAGCGCGGCGGAAACGACTCCGCCAGATGGTTTGCGGACATTTCTAAGTAGCCCACGCGCGGGCGACGCCGGTTATGATGGGCGCGAGACCGAACAGGAAATCCGCAACATGCTTGTCGGCGTTCCCGGCCTTCGAACAGAGGTTCGAAAGCTCGAGCAGGGTCCACCGGTCGGCAAGGACCTACAAGTCGCTGTTCGATCTAATGATGGCGCCGCTTTGATGGAGGCCGCCGCGCAAGTCCGCGCCTTAGTCGATTCAATGGATGGCTTGCGCGAGGTCGAAGATAGTCGCCCGCTTCCAGGCATCGAATATCAGCTTGAGGTTGATCGCGCACAGGCTGGTAAGTTTGGTGTGGATGTCAGCCAAGTTGGCGCTGCGGTTCAGCTCGTCACGAATGGTATCCTCGTCGGCCGCTATCGGCCAGACGACGCGCTCGACGAGATAGACATCCGGGTTCGCTTGCCCGAGAGCGAGCGCAGTGTGCAGGCGCTCGATCGCCTGCGTATCGCAACGCCGAATGGCCAGGTCCCGCTCGCACAATTTGTTGAACGAAAACCAGCCCAAAAAGTCACAAAGATCGAGCGCAGAGACGGCAAACGCATCGTGCTTGTCCGCGCGAACGCAGTCGTTCAAGGCGAAGGCGCCGCGAAAGTTGCAGAACTCAAAGAACTGATCGAAGCGGCAGACATCAACCCTGCGGTCGACGTTCAATTCGAAGGCGCGGATGAGGATGCTGCTGAAGCCGAAGCCTTCTTCCAAGTGGCCGCGCTGTCCGCCCTCTTCTTGATGGGCATCATCCTGTTATGGGAGTTCAACAACTTCTATCACGTCATTCTGACGCTCTCAGCTGTCGTGCTTTCAACCGCAGGGGTTCTGATCGGGATACAGCTCGTGCTGCCTTACATTTCAATCCTGATGATTGGGACGGGGGTCGTCGCACTCGCCGGTATTGTTGTGAACAATAATATCGTTCTGATCGATACGTTCCAGCGACTCCAACGCGACGGACGAACAAGCGAAGAGGCCGCGATCGCAGCCGCAGCGCAGCGTATCCGCCCAATTCTTCTCACCACGCTGACAACGATTTGCGGACTGCTGCCTATGGTTTTCATGATGAATGTGAACTTCCGCGAAGGCGCCATCAGCTTTGGTGGGATTACCGCCGAATGGTGGGTCCCGCTTGCCACCGCCGTGGTCTTTGGACTCGGGTTCTCGACCATGCTCACGCTGATCGTGACTCCGGTTTGGCTTGCAGCACCTGCTAAAATGGGGCGCTGGCGTCGCCGCATGGTCGCTCGCATCCGTCGCCGCCCGGTCGAACCTGAAGCACCAGCGCAGCCAGACCTAGGCCTGTTCGATCCGGATCGTGATATTCGCCCGGCTGCGGAGTAAGCCGTTAGTGAAAATCGCGGCTGTAAAACAGCTTCTTGGCTTGCTCACGTGGATGGCGCGCGCCTGACGCAATTCGCGCGCGGTGCGCCTCTTGTAGCTCTGCTGTGATCGCATCAGCCACCCGGCGCCGCTTCTCGCTCTTCGGACCAGATCGCATCTCTGGAACCGGCCGTTTCGCTTCGTCTGCATTGTCACGGCTGGGATCGATGCTATCGCCAGCAAACTCAGGATAGCCCAGCCCGTCGAGCAAATAAGAATAGTCTACAATTTGCGTCGCGATGACATGGGTGACTGTTCCCTCCCGCTGCAGTTTCCCGCGGACGTGTAAGAGGCGCCCGGCCATGACCTCCTTGCGGTACTTCTCGAACACTTTCGGCCAGACAACGACATTGGAAACGGCGCTTTCATCCTCCAAAGTCAGGAAGATAACGCCGCTCGCTGTGCCTGGGCGCTGGCGCGTGATGACGAGGCCTGCGACAGCCAGCCAAACACCATCAGCTGTCGTACGATGACGTTCAGCAGGCGCAAAGCGCGGTAAGCGGTCACGCAGCAAGCCAACCGGATGTGCCCGCAACGTGAGCCGGGTCGCGACATAGTCCTCGAACACACTCTCCTGCAAACTGAGGCCAGGCAGATTTGCCGCGACCTCTGGTAAGCCTTCCCCCGCTTGCTCAAACAAAGGCAGTGGGCGATCAGCGCCAAGCCCTTTAACAGCCCACAGCGCATCTCGGCGCTCTAAGCCATAATGCGCGAACGCATCCGCCCCCGCCAGCCGCGTTAGGGTGCTGCGCCCAATACCGGCGCGGCGCCAGAGCGTTTCGATCGCGCCATAGCCATTGCCGCGCGCTGCCGCGATCCAATGCCCATCCTCTTCCGATAACCCTTTGATCTGACGAAACCCAAGCCGCACGGCCAATCCACCGTTTGGAAGCGGTTCGAGGACATTGTCCCAAAAACTATTCTCCACGCAGACGGGGAGCACCATAACGCCGTGATCCTTGGCATCTCGGACGATTTGAGCCGGGGCGTAAAATCCCATGGGCTGCGCGTTCAAGAGACCGCAACAAAACACTTCGGGGTGATGGCATTTGATCCAGGAGGACGCATAGACCAAAAGCGCGAAGCTTGCGGCATGGCTTTCCGGAAATCCATAACTTGAAAAGCCTTCGAGCTGTTTGAAACAGTTCTCTGCGAACGCTAGCTCATACCCGCGCTCTAGGCAGCCCGCGATAAACCGCTCTTTAAAGTCTTCAACCGCGCCCTGGCGGCGAAACCCATTCAAGGCGCGGCGCAGGGCATCCGCTTCGGTGGGACTAAACCCAGCCGCCACAATCGCGATCTGCATCGCCTGCTCTTGAAACAAAGGCACGCCATATGTCCGCTCAAGCACTTCGCGGAGATCCTCTGATGGATAGATGATCTCTTCCTCGCCGCGCCGGCGGCGCAGATAAGGATGCACCATATTGCCTTGGATCGGCCCCGGCCGAATGATCGCCACTTCGGCAACCAAGTCCTGATATGTGCGCGGGCGCATACGCGGCAGGAAGTTCATCTGAGCGCGGGATTCGACTTGGAAGACCCCAATCGTGTCCGCCTCACACAGCATGTCGTACACAGCCGGGTCTTCTTGCGGCAAGGTTGCCAGCGTATAGCTCTCCCCCTTCCACATCTCGAGAAGGTCGAAGCACTTTCGGATACAAGTCAGCATCCCAAGCGCAAGAATATCGATCTTGAGCATGCCAAGAGCTTCGATATCGTCTTTGTCCCATTCGAGAACTGTACGATCCGCCATCGCGGCATTCTCAATGGGGCAAAGTTCATCAAGCCGCCCTCTCGTGATTACAAAGCCACCGACATGCTGTGAGAGATGACGCGGAAAACCGGTAATCTGCTTGGCGAGATCGAGCGTTTGGCGCAGGCGTTGATCCTCTAAGTCGAGGCCTGCTGATTTTGCCCGCTCATCCCCAAGGTCAGACGAAGAGACGCCCCAAACCTGACTTGAAAGCGCAGACACAACATCGACGGACAGCCCCATAGCCTGCCCGACCTGGCGAATTGCGCTCCGGGAGCGATAGTGGATGACCGTTGAACAAAGCCCTGCACGGTGGCGTCCATACTTTTGATAGATGTGCTGGATCACTTCCTCGCGGCGCTCATGCTCGAAATCGACATCAATATCGGGAGGTTCGTTCCGCGCTTCAGAGATGAAGCGTTCAAACACCATCGTGATCATATCGGGCGAGGCTTCTGTGATCCCAAGGGCATAGCAAACGACTGAATTCGCAGCCGAGCCCCGCCCCTGGCACAAGATCCCTTTCGACCGTGCAAAGGTGACCACATCGTGCACCGTTAGAAAGTAGCGCGCATAGTCTAGCTCCGAGATGAGCCGCAGCTCCTTCTCGACCATGCTGCGCACTTTAAGTGGAATCGCGTCGGGGTATCGCCTTAACAGTCCTTCCTCTGTCAGCTTCCGAAGCCGGTCATTTGGCTCTAGGCCGTCACTGACCTCATCAGGATACTCATAGCGCAACTCATCCAGCGAGAACGGACAGGCTTGCGCGATGCGGGATGTATTGGCGACGGCGTGCGGATAGGCCTGGAACAGGCGGCGGACCTCAAATTCTGACTTGATCCGCCGCTCCGCATTCGGCAGCGCGCGGCGACCAAGTTGATCAATGGTCGTCTTTTCACGGATGCAGGATAAGACGTCCGCCAAGCGAAGCCGCCCAGCGGTGTGCATGATGACATTCCCAAGTGCAACCGTCTCCAGCCCGGCCTGATCCGCCAGCTTCTGCCTCTCGGCAAACCGGGCCAGGTCCTGGCCATCATATTCAGGCACAAGACCAACAAAGACATGGTCATCAAAGGCCGCTTTTAGGGTCTGGAGCGCGTCTGAAAAGGCGGGTCCAGACAGCCCGATCAAGATACAATTATCCGCATGGGAGACCACATCTTCGAGTGTGAGATCACACGCCCCTTTTACGGTCCGCCGTTTGCCTAGAGTCAAAAGGCGAGAGAGTTGACCAAAGGCTTTGCGGTCTCTCGGATAGGCTAGGACTTCTGTCCCATCTCTTAACCGCAAGCGGGTCGCCACGAGATAGCATAGGCCAAGCTCTTTTGCGGCGCTGTGGCCTCGAACAATCCCTGCGAACGTGTTCGTATCCGCAATCGCAAGCCCGCCAAGGTCCAGCTTCCGCGCGCGGCTCACCAGCTCCTCGGCATGCGAGGCCCCGGTCAGAAACGTGAAGTTGCTGATTGCGAAAAGCTCGACATAGCTCATGCAAGCTCTCCTGCGACATACCAAGCTTCATCGGCGTCGCCGGGATAATTCAGTAACCAAAGCCGGCGGCCTTGATCTGTCTGCACGCGCCAATAGTCCCGCGTGCGAGGATCCTCATCGCGATACCAGCGCGGGGTAATCCGCTCGGGGCCATGGGCCCGGTCAGTCGCATAGGACAAACGTCGCCATTTGAAATTGAGCGGTGGTCGCCCTGGCGTTTCGACCTGGATAAACTCGGGCGGCGTAAAGAGGCGGATCGGTCTGGGCCTCGGCGCAGAAGACCAAGATGGCGAGCTGCCTGCCGCTTCGACCTGACCGAATTCATGCTCGGGCACATAATGATCCCGCGCCTTAAACACACGCACATGATCAAACCCAAGCCGATTGCCGAGTGTTTCGATGAGGATCAGGCGCTGGTCGGCCCGCTTCGCGTCTTCGCCAAAGCTACCCTGCTTGAGACGGATCGGCTCGATATGCTCTGCGACGAGGCGAAACCAATCCGCGCCATACTCAATCTCAAGCTTAGACAAAGGGTGCGAAAATTGCCTCAGGATCGCGTCTGGGTCCAAACAAGGCCGTGCAAAACCAATGCTGAGACCGTGATCCCCGGTATCAACGCATCGCACAGTCAGATGAAAACGGCGCGCCCCTCGCTGATCTCCCTCAAGCCTTTGGCAAATCCGGTTGGCGAGCCGTTCCAGGACATTCTCAAGGTCTTCCAAAAAGCCAATCGGTTCAGGCAGTGTCATACGCGCGGCATAGGTTGGATCAGCGGCTTTCGGCGTGACCGGGTCAGGCGTTAGGCCTGTTGCGGTTTGCAGAGCCTTCGTCAGGTGCAGCCCGAAACGACGGGCAAGTTCAGCCGATTTCTGCCCACTAAGCTGTCCGATTGTGGTCAGTCCGGCGCGCGCAAGCTCACTGACAATCGCATGCGGAAGCCCCAGAGCCGCGACAGGAAGTTCAGATAGAGCGCGCGCGACCTCTCCAGGTTCTGCAATAGAGACCTCCTGCGCCCCAAACCGCGCGAGCGCCCGCGCGCCGCCTTTCGTGTCCGCGATGCCAATCTGCGCCTGAACTTGCAAATCATTGAGGCGCGTCAGGGCTTCTCGCCCCATCGCGTCTTCCCCGCCAAACAGATGCGCACATCCGCTAATATCTAGAAGCAGCCCATCAGGGGGATCGAGAGACACACGCGGCGATAGACCGTCGGCCCAGCGCCAGAGCGCACGCAGCAGCAAGTCTTCCCGTACAGGATCACTCGGCTCGGTCAGAAGATCTGGACAAATGGCCCGCGCATCTGCGAGCGCTTGTCCCGCAATCGCGCCAGCCTTGAGAGCCTGATCATTGGCATGCGTTAAACGCCAAGCATTCTTTTCTTCAGCAATGATGGCAAAAGGCCCAGAGAGGCGCTCATCACCATGCCGAGTTAGACGATCAAGGGGGAGCTGCGGGAGCCATATGGAGAGTATCCGTGGCATTCTGCCCTCCCTGACATGTCACGCGCCACGTCCCGGACTCGCCGCTTTTGCCCTTCACGCACGCCCAGTCCCAAGCAGGCATATCCGCATGCACCGGTGCGCAATCCCAACGTGTTTGCGCCGCTGACGTGCCGATCCCGCCGCGCAGCAAGATAAGACCAAGGCCGCCGCCCTGCTCTGCCGCAAGCTGCAGGCGTCGGCTTTCTTTCAAAGAGAGCATGTCCGGCATTTCCAGGATCACGCAAAATCCGCCATCAGCGCGTAAAGCTTGATCTGCGGCCCAGAGAAGCTCTCCGCGTGAAACAGCCTCGACGATGATAAGATCCTCAATTCCAAGATAAGCTTGCAGGCCTGTTGGACAGAGACTGACAATGTCTCGATACAGCCCAATCCAAAGGATACCCTGCTCTTGTTCTGCGGCTGCGATGGCAGCAAAAACATCTGCCCCGGCGCCGGCGACCTCATGGATCCGGCCTTTGCGCAACGCGATACGATTGCCGACAGCAAGCGTATTTTGTACAGAAGAGAGCGTGCCAGCCGCACACAGAGAATGAAGGTCTGCCTGTCCCATTTGTTCTGTATTTGTTCTTTTTCTTAAAAGAGTCAATCGAGAACTCATGAGTTAGATAATCCGTCGCAGAAAGGCTTCAGACTAATCATCGCGTTAGAAAGCAGTTGGCGCCTCTTTCACGCCGCCCAAAATCCCGTACAACCCGCTAAATGAGACGCGACGCCCGCCCCTATTGGATGTATCGGCTGGATCTAAAGATCCACCACCACTATGCCGCGTGGCGTGTCATCCCACACTTTGACCGCTTAGGGCCTGATTGGCGCATGGCAAAGCCATGGGCAATCAAGCTATTCGGCGGCGGAATTGAAGCTGGTGCAAGCCTACATGTGGTCGCTTCAAAAGACGCCATGGTTCGTCTCACCTGTTGGGCACCCCCTGGCGGCTCAGCTAGCCTGACCTTTGGAGATGCCTGTCTAATTGCACCAGGCTGTCGTTTCATGGCAGGCGAGCGGATCACAATCGGATCTGGCTGCATGTTCGGTCATGGATCAACCATTACCGATTGCGACTGGCACGGCGTGTATGACCGTACCGATGTGCATGGCAAGACCAAGCCTGTGACGCTCGGTGACAATGTCTGGCTTGGGGATGGCGCTTTCGTTGGCAAAGGCGTGACGATCGGCGAGAATTCTGTGATCGGCGCCCGCTCTGTGGTCACGTCAGATATCCCCGCCAACACAATTGCCGCCGGCAATCCAGCAAAAGTCGTTCGAACAATCGATCCCGCGAACATCAAGCGTACGAGGATCGAAATGTTCGAGGATGCCAAAGGCGTAGATCGCTATTTCGATACAGCTTATCGAGACGAGCTAAGGGGCAATACGAGCTGGAATTGGCTGAGATCAATCATTGCGCCCAGCAAGACCGATTAGACGGATTTAATAACTCTTCGGAAGCCCAAGTACGCGCTCTGAGATAAAGTTCAGAATCATCTCACGGCTCACCGGTGCAATCCGCGCCAGCATGGCTTCACGCATATAACGCTCGACATGGTACTCGCGGGCATAGCCCATGCCGCCATGGGTCAGAACAGCGGTCTCGCAAGCGCTAAAGCCCGCCTCGGTGCCAAGGTATTTTGCAGCATTCGCCTCGGCGCCGCATTCATCGCCTTGATCAAACAAAGCTGCGGCCTTGTAAGCGAGCAATTCCGCTGCACTCAACTCAGCCCAGGCCTTAGCAAGCGGATGCGCAATCCCTTGGTTCTGTCCAATCGGACGGCCAAAGACGACACGTTCATTCGCGTAGGTTGTCGCTTTTTCAAGCGCCGCGAAGCCGAGCCCGATACTTTCGACCGCGAACAGAACGCGCTCCGGGTTTAGGCCTTGGATCAGATATTTGAACCCAGCGCCCTCTTCCCCGATCAAATGTTCTTTCGGCACCTCGAGCCCATCGATGAAAAGCGTATTACACTCAACCGCTTTGCGGCCCATTTTCGGGATGGGGTTAGCTTCGATCTTGCCGCGATCGAGATCGGTATAGAAGAGCGACAGCCCTAGGTATGGCTTTGAGCACTGCTCTTTCGGTGTCGTGCGCGCGATGATCAGGATCTTGTCTGCGCGCTGGGCGCCGGTCGTCCAAATCTTGCGGCCATTGATCGTATAACCAGAGTTTGTGCGCTCCGCTTTGGTCTCGAGCGAGGATGTATCGAGCCCCGAATTCGGCTCGGTGACCGCGAAACACATCTTTTCTTCGCCGGAGATTATCTTTGGCAGGTTTTCCTGCTTCTGCTCCGCGTTGCCGAACTTCTCCAGCGGTTTTGGTCCGAAAATATTGAGGTGGATGGCAGAGGCGCCTGAATAGCCCGCGCCCGAGCGAGTGACGGTCTGCATCATCAAGGACGCTTCGGTTAGGCCAAGGCCCGCCCCGCCATACTTTTCCGGAAAGGCAATCCCTAGCCAACCACCTTCTGCCATTGCGTCACAGAACGCTTCTGGCCAATCGCCAGTCTCATCCGTTTTGGCCCAGTATTCGTCGTCAAACTGCGCGACCGTGCGCGCGACACCGTCTTGGATGGCGAGTTGATCTTCGCTGAGAGGGCCGATCGTATGCATATGAAATCTCCTGTCGTGGGAGATTTATGCTGCTATTTATAAGCCGTCCACTCTGACGAGGCGTCACACCTGTGCTGAAACATCAGCATAGGGCGCGAATGCAGATGCCAGCGGACTAACGCGCCCGTTCAAAATAAGATCTGCCATGATCTGCGCTGTGATCGGGGCAAGAAGAATCCCGTTCCGAAAATGCCCGGATGCTACGAAAACATCGTCCAAGGATGTGCGCCCTAAAAGCGGCGCGTGATTCTTGCGACCTGGGCGAACCCCTGCCCAGCTGTCCAGAACTGGCGCCTTCTCCAGTACAGGACAAATCCGAATGGCTTCTGATCGCAGAGCTGCAATTTGATCCGGTTCCGGCATCGATAACACGCGGCCAGGTTCACTCGTCGCACCGATAATTATGCGATCTGCTTTTGGGACGATATAGACGTGACCCGCGCGCAGCGTCATACGCGGCCCACCCTCGATGGGGGCAACAGCGAGCATTTGCCCGCCGATCGGCTGAATATCGTTCAGAACCGGCTCCAGATCGCGAACGTCCCGTCGCTCCCCATCTTGTTCAATCTTGATGGCTCCCGTTTGCCAGCCTGCCGTGAGAAGAGTTGCGCCATGAGTGCCGTGGTCCAAAACGTTGTTCTTCGAGCTCAGCAAATAATCTTCGATGCGCACATCGATCCGTTCATGCGCGTCTACGCATGCTACCAGCGCCTCGAGTGTTAGCCGATTGTCCACCTGGCCGTCGCTCGGCAGCAAAATTGCGGCAATCGCATCGCTCGCGACACTTGGCTCGATACTATGAAGGTTTGAGAAACAATCGATTGGCGCGTGATCGTGCTCAGCGAGAGCCGCCTTCACGGCGGTGAGCCTTTGCGCACCATGCTCGTCCGTCGCAACCGCCAGCGATGGCCCCGGACGATAGCCAGATGGTTTTCCCGAGCGAGCCTCGAGAGATTGCGCCCAGTCCGGCCAAAGCCGCGCGCTCGCATCACAGAGCTCGAACAGGCTGCGATGATTTTCCGCTAGACCAACTGCCTCAAAGGCTGGGGCGAGCATTCCCGCAGCAGCCCAACTCGCACCACGCGGCGGCCATTGCTTTTCGAAAAGAGTGACGCGCGCACCGCGATCCGCCAACTCAAGCGCACAAGACAAACCAACAATGCCTGCACCAATAATGGCGATCGATTGAATTGAGGGGTTTCCTGAGCTCATCAGCTATGTTTATCAGCCAGAGCGGATCCAGCTACCGCCATGACGCATAGCTGGTGGGATTAAACCGCCGCGCGTTCCGCTTCCCAGAAGCCGATAAACGCCGACGCCCAGTCCTGGCGTGGAAATATAACAGATTTTCTCAGCGTGCCGCGGACGTCACAAACGGTCTTGATCATCAGACCAGGCATGTCGCGATCCTTGCATGCTTGTGCGCATTGGGTGGCTTGCCATTCGGCGAGACGATCCACAGCCTGCGCGAAAGCTTCCTCGTCAACCGAACTGACGGGTCCCAAATCGAGTATGATTTCTGTCATAGCGTCCCCACACTTTATTTTTGTCGCACTTCTTGCGAACCGACAGACCGTATCAACGCACGTGTGCCAGTCTACCGATCACGGTAAGATTAATGCAAACTCCGCACCAATTGACGCAGTTTCGAGCAAAAGTTCTAGTTGCGAATGCTTCGCAATTGTGAGATGGAATTTCCATGATCAAGACACTTAAATCGTTGACCGGCCTTAGCCTGCTCATTGGAGCAGTCGCGGCTTGTTCAAATCCCGCCGAAACGACGACGGACGAAACCGCTTCAGAATCTCAAAAGGTCCTGACGATTTATAGCTCTCGGCACTATGATTCCGACAAAGCTCTGTACGCGATGTTTGAAGAAGAGACAGGTGCTCGCCTCGATGTCCGCGAAGCTGGTGCGAGCCAACTTCTCGAAACCATGAAAGCAGAGGGCGACCAAAGCCCGGCCGATATTGTCATGGCTGCAGATGCAGGCAGCTTATGGCGATTTAAAGATGCTGGTCTGACACAAGCCATCGAGAGCGATACCCTCAATTCAGCAGTGCCAGAAAGCTACCGCGCAAGCGATGGTCATTGGTACGGTATTGCGCGCCGAGTCCGCGGGATCGCGTACGACCCATCGCGTTGGAACGCTGCTGAACTATCGACCTGGGATACGCTCGCACAAGAAGACAAAGCTGGCGAAATTTGCGTGCGGTCTTCCTCGAACATCTACAATCTTTCTCTCATGAGCGAGCTTATCGACCGATATGGCGAAGAAGCTGCGCAAAACTGGGCAACCGCCATCGTCGAGAATATGGCGCGTAACCCGCAAGGCGGAGACACCGACCAAATCCGCGCGATTGCCGCGGGCGAGTGCTCTATCGCGATCGTAAACCACTATTATTGGATCCGCCTCGGGGCGAGCGAGAGTGAAGCCGATCAACAAGTCGCGGCCGACACCTCATTTCTGGTCCCTGAATTCGTCGAAGGCTCTGGCTCGCACGTGAACATCACCGGCATCGCGGTGACGCAGACGGCGGACGATTTGGAACTCGCCGAGGCGTTTGCTGCCTTTCTGCTTACCGAAACGGGTCAGGCATACATTACGCGAGACACCAAAGAGCTTCCGCTTTTGGCCACCACACCGCTCCCGGAGGGTGTAGACCGCGTGCCGACATTCACGCCATCTGACACACATCTGGATGTTTACGGTGAAAACCAAGCAGACGCTCAGAGACTGTTTGATCTTGCTGGTTGGAATTAATCCCAAAAGCGGCCAAACACGTTTTTAAATGCCGCTAACGTCTTTTTCTCCACGGATAATCCCACCTCTGCTGATAGTAGCATTGGTGGGATTACCTGTTTTCGCTGCCATCTTCACCGGAGTGATCGCTGGAGACGGCGCGACCTGGGATCATATTTTACAGAACAGACTGATCCCATACACGCGCACGACTCTCTTCGTCCTCCTGATGACGGCGATCATGATCCTCGGACTGGCCGTCCCCGCGGCTTGGATTATAACTCAATACGACTTTCCTGGGCGCGCCTTATTTAGCTGGGCGATGATCCTTCCTTTAGCCATGCCGGGTTACGTCATGGCTTATGCCTGGGCGGATTTGATGGGGGTAGCCGGACCGCTGCAATCCTGGATCCGCGAGGTCACGGGGCTCTCGGCGCGCGACTATTGGTTCCCAAACCTATTCAGCTCAACTGGCCTAGCGTTCGTTCTCGCCACGACTTTGTTTCCGTACGTTTATATCACAGCGCGCGCCGCATTCCCTATGCAGTCGCGCACGAGCATCGAGGCGGCACGCAGCCTAGGAGCGCAGCCTTTCGATCTGTTCTGGCGTGTTTCACTCCCGATTGCTCTTCCAACGATACTCGGTGGGTTATGTCTGGCTTTGATGGAAGCTGCCGCAGACTATGGCGCCGCAGACTTTCTTGGCATTCAAACGCTCGGCGTTGGTATTATCCGCTCCTGGCAATCATTTGGCGAGCCGAACACGGCGGCGAGACTCGCGCTGGCTCTCATCTTCATCGCCGGCGCCTTTCTGATCGCGGCACGCATCTTCCAGGGTCGGCGCGGAACTCAGCAAACGAGCTCGCGCTGGCAGTCACAAACACGCACAAAGCTTCCTTTTACGGTTGGTATTGCGGCCTCTGCGCTGTGCTCAAGCATCCTGCTCGTTTGCTTTGCAGCGCCCATATTGCGCTTGCTCTGGTTAGCACTCGAAACCCGCGCGAGCGCCGCTGACCTTGGCCCGCTCATTCGCTCGACGGTCTTACTCGGGGCCTTAGGGGCTGGGATGGCGTTTCTGTCGGCCATTCTCTTCTCCCTTTCTTCCAAGCGAAGCGCGGCGCTGCAGGTCGCAACTCGCCTGATCGCAGCCGCTGGTTATGCAGCACCCGGCGCCGTTCTCGGTCTCGGGGCGCTCTTCATATTGAGAGAAACCGGGCAAGCGCTTTCGGGGGGTATCGCGATTGGATTCCTGGTTTGGATCTATGTGAGCCGCTTCACATCAGCTGGCGTGGAACCGATCCAAGCCTCACTCGCCCGGCTTCCTAAAAACCTCGATTTGGCAGCGCAAAGCCTTGGGAGCACAGGGATCAGACAATTCCTTCGGGTTGACTTGCCACTTATCGCGCCGGGCGCATTTGCCGCCGGTCTCATTCTGTTTGTGGAAATCCTCAAGGAACTTCCAGCGACTTTGATGCTCCGTCCTTTTGGGTGGGATACGCTCGCCGTGCGCGCTCATGCGTATGCAACAGATGAAAGATTGGCGCAGGCGACCCTGCCCTCACTGCTGATCGTGCTTGCGGGACTGGCGCCGGTGCTGCTGTTATCCTGGCGTCTTGGACAAACAGAGCGAACGTAAATCATGTCGAGCCGCGCTCCCCTCATTGCAGAAACGATCAGCCGATCTTTCGCAGATAATATCGCGGTCGATGCCGTTAGCCTAACGCTTGAACCCGGTAAAATTACCTCTCTCATCGGGCACTCTGGATCTGGAAAAACAACACTACTGCGCCTGTTTGCCGGAATGGAGCGGCCAGATTCAGGCCGTATTCTGTCTGGGGGTACAGAACTGTCCGGACCGACATCTCACGTCCCGATCGAACGGCGCAAGATCGGACTCGTTTTCCAGGACTTCGCACTTTTTCCGCATCTCTCGGTTCGAGAGAATGTCGGCTTCGGCTTGAAACATCTCAAAGCCGATGAACGAAACACGTGCGCCGAGCGGTGGATCGACCGCTTAGGTCTCTCTCATCGGATCGATGCCTATCCGCATCAATTGTCCGGCGGCGAACAACAGCGCACAGCAATTGCTCGCGCTTTGGCGCCTGAACCTGTCGCTATTTTGCTCGATGAGCCATTTTCTGGTTTAGATCCGGCAATGCGGGATCAAGTGCGTGATGCTGCACTCGAAGCGGTTCGCAACGCGGGTATTCCGTCGCTTTTGGTGACGCATGACGCGAAAGAAGCGATGGTTCACTCGGATAAAGTTGCCATTATCGACCAGGGTAAAATTCTACAAACCGGCGCTCCTGAGACCTTGTATAACGGCCCGGTGAGCGAAATTGCCGCCAAAGCCCTGGGGCCGGTCCATCAAATCAAACGCTCAAACCTTCCGGCAGTTTGGCACGCGCAAATTCGAGGCACAGCCGACTTAGTGACTTATCGACCGGAAGCACTGCAGATTTCACCTGGCTCTGGTTTTCGTGTCATTCGTCTACGACTCGCGGGTGCCGTTTCTGAAATTGAGCTCGAAGGAACGAAGGGTGAGCGCCTGTTTGCAGTATGCCAGCTTGGTTCAACGATCCAATCGGGTGATGAAGTAAACGTGGCCATCAACCCCGCATTATTCTTTGATTTCAACGAATAAAGTCTCTGACAATTTCGTCATGATGCAGCATCTGCCCTCGCCAAGCCACATTCGATTGCTTACCTTGGTGGTAGGCAAAGGATCAGACTGATCATGAAGATGCTTCGAACGATCGTTCTCGGGATGATCTTATGGCTTGGCGCGGCCGTTCCCGCCTTGAGCCAAAGTCTCATTCGCGATGCAGAAATCGAGCAGACCCTGCGCGAATGGACGGATCCTATTTTGGAAGTCGCCGGGCTCGTACCGTCAGATGTAAATCTCTACATCATCAATGATCCAAGTTTGAACGCTTTTGTCGCTGGCGGGCAGCGCATTCACCTGCATACGGGCCTGATCATGGCCTCTGATAATGCGCGTCAGGTCAAAGGCGTGATTGCCCACGAAACTTGCCATATTGCCTGCGGACACACGGTGACGCGCGCGCGCGCGGCGAGCGTTGCATCGCGACCTGCTTTGGTATCGATTGGACTGGGCGTTTTGGCGATCGCGGCTGGGGCGCCGGATGCAGGGGCAGCCTTGCTGGCAAGTTCTCAACAGTTCGCAGCGCTGAATTTCTTCGTCCACACCCGCGCCGAAGAGGCGATGGCGGACACGATGGCCGTCCAATATCTGACCGAACTCGAGCAATCTCCTATGGGTATCGTGGAGTTTTTTGAGAAGTTTCGCTATCAAGAAGTGCTCTCTGAAGCCCGGCGCTATCCCTATTTCCGCTCGCACCCACTCTCGTCAAACCGCGTCCGTACAACGCGGACATTGGCCGTGGAGTCAGGCTTAGCGGACAAACCAGAAGACCCGCGCGTCGTGAAACAGTTTGACATGATGAAAGCCAAACTGGTTGGGTTTTTGGAGCCCCCTGCCCGCGTGTTCCGTGATTATCCTCCAACGGACAATTCAGCACCTGCGCGATACGCGCGGTCTATATCTGCAATGAAAGTCGCCGACTTGGGCACGGCATTGAGGGAAATCGACTCTTTGATTGAAGAGGAACCGGAGAATCCTTACTTCCACGAACTCAAGGGACAAATCCTGTTCGAAACGGGTCGCCCTGTTGATTCGATCGATCCGTTGATTGAGGCGAACAGATTGCTACCAGACAACGCGCTTCTCAAAATTTCGCTGGCCAGATCGCTGTTAGAGCGCAACGAGCCAGAGGATATTATTCTCGCAGAAGAGGCCCTTCGCGACGCACTTATTTCCGAACCAAACAATGCCTTTGCCTGGACTCAATTAGCGATCGTGTTTGAAGCGCAAGACAATCGTCCTCTGGCTCAGGTTGCGACCGCTGAAGCTGCTTATAACATTGGCAATTACCCGCGCGCGCACTCGTTCGCTCAGCGCGCTATTTTGGAGCTGAAACCGAACACACCGGCTTTCCGCCAAGCCAGCGATATCCGGAATGCAACCGACCCCGCTTTGCCAGAGAACGAGGTCTTTTGGCGCCGGCGCTTCTAAACAATTTCACGAAAATGTCAGTTGTGACATCTTGCTTTTCATTCTCAGGCAAGCATCTGCGTGAGAGACTGCTCCAAATCAAACGTCAGGACCCCATAATATGGCCCGTACTTTTAGCCTCGCTCTTGTAGCAACTGCTATCGCTCTAACGCCCGCTTGCGCGCAAGAACAAGTTGGAACGGCGGATAAGGACGCTATCGAAAAAATCGTTGCGGACTATATCATGGAAAATCCGCAGATCATTGAAGACGCATTGATCGCACTTAGCGAGCAGAGAGCCGCTGAAGAGGCAGAGCTAGCTCAGGCAGCGATCGCCGAGAACCAGGACGCGTTGGTAAACAATGCGGCCGACTATTCCATCGGGCCAGCCGATGCGGCGGTCACGGTCGTTGAGTTCTTTGATTACCGCTGCGGCTTCTGTAAGCGCTCAGCCGAATGGGCGACAGAAATTCCAGAAAAGTATGACAATAATGTCCGCGTCGTTTTCAAAGAGCTCCCCATCCTGTCGGCGGAGAGCGAAAAAGCTGCGCTGGCGGCCATCGCGGCTGGCAAACAGGGCAAGTATATCGAGATGCACATGGCCCTCATGGAACTCGACAACGGGTCCGGCTTCGGTCCAGAGCAAATCGATGCAGCAGCCGAAGCAGTGGGGGTCGATGTCACCACCATGCGCGCTGATATGAAGTCTATTGATGTTCAGAAGGCCGTCGCAGACTCTAAAAGCCTGGCTCGTTCGCTTGGGATCACCGGGACCCCTGTGTTTATTGTTGGAACCGAGCAAGTCTCAGGCGCCGACATTCCGCGAGTCGAAGCTCTGATCGAAAGCGCGCTCGCAGACGGCTAAATCAAGCCCGCAAGTGGCGAGGATGGATCCGCATAGCGTTTGCGGCCCATTCGTCCGGCAAGGTAGGCCTCGCGACCCGCGATAACAGCGTGCTTCATGGCAGAGGCCATCATGATCGGATCCTTTGCCTCAGCGATGGCGGTGTTCATCAACACGCCGTCACACCCCAACTCCATCGCTTGAGCCGCGTCTGACGCTGTGCCGACGCCCGCGTCGACAATGACGGGAACACGTGACTGCTCGACAATGAGCCTGATGTTAAGCGGATTTTGGATGCCGAGGCCTGATCCGATAAGGCTGCCCAGAGGCATAATCGCAGCGCAGCCAACATCCTCAAGCTTTCGCGCATAGACAGGGTCATCTGAGCAATAGACCATGACCTCAAAACCATCAGAGATTAGGTCTTTAGCCGCGCGTAGGGTCTCTTCCATATCCGGATAGAGTGTCTTCTGATCCGACAGCACTTCCAACTTTACGAGATCCCACCCGCCCGCTTCGCGCGCAAGCCGCAATGTTCGAACCGCTTCATCCGCCGTGAAACAGCCCGCCGTATTTGGGAGGTAAGTAAATTCATTCGGCGAGACATGATCTTGCAATCTGTCCTCATCAGGATTGGACAGGTTCACTCTTCGCAGGGCGACCGTCACCATTTCCGCGTTTGCAGCCCGTGCTGCATCGGCGTTTTCAGCATAAGATGCGTACTTCCCGGTGCCGATGATGAGGCGAGAATTGAAGGTCCGTCCAGCGACGGTCAAAGGCGTATCAGTCATGCGGCTCGCTTAACCGCCCCCACTCGGAAGAGCAAGGTGACGATTGCGCCGCGCGACGGATCAGTCTTCCGCATCATCCTGTGCCGGCGCAAGGCTATCAAAGACCCGAACGCTCGCCCAGTTTTCGTTGAACTCTTCGATGAACTGAAGATGCGGTTCGGTGACTTGATAGGCGTCTTGGGCTGCCGTATTCTCGAAAACAATGGTCAGCGCAACATCAAAATCGAGATCATTGACGTCTCTTTGATAGTCTGTGTGCCGCGCGCCAGCTGAGAAATAAACGATCCCATCATGCGGCGCTAAATACTCGTAACAGCCATCGATCAGTGCCTGCACGGAAACCGCGTCGTCTTGCTTCAAGTCGAAATAGACTGCGTGCGTAAGTAATGGCTCTGTCGCGTCATCCGCCATCGCGGTGCCCGACATGAGTGTTGACGTCAGTAAGATCGCTAGTCCGCGCATAAGCAGCTCCTTTTCCTGAAATTAGCAGTGGCGGAGCTCGGCTATCTCGTCAATTGCCCAAGCGTCAGCCGCCGCCAACAAACTGAACCACCTCCAAGCAATCACCATCTTCGAGCAGCGTGGTCGCATGTTCCGCTTTCGGCACAATTTCCAAATTGCGTTCGATAGCAACACCGCGTGGATCATCGGCCAAAGTCAGGACAAGCGCTTCGACGCTCATACCTTCAGCAATGTCTCGGCTTTCACCATTCAGGGTTATCTGCATTTGCTCGCCTCCAATTGCTTAAATGGGACTTGCCAAGCTTAGCGATCCGCCGCAAGAGCGTGTGGCAATGACGCAACAGATATATGTTCTCAATGGGCCAAATCTCAACCTGCTCGGAACACGCGAGCCAGAGATTTACGGAACCACGACGCTGGACGATATCCACCAGCAAATGAAGGCCGCCGCGCCACATTCAGAGATCACATTTCGTCAAACCAATTCCGAGGGCGAACTCATCGATTGGGTTCAAGAGGCGTCCAAGTCGGCCGAGATCCTAATCTTGAACGCAGGCGCCTACACCCACACGTCTGTCGCTCTGCACGACGCCCTCCGGGCTTGCGAAGCGCGTATATACGAAGTCCACATTTCAAACCCGGCTGCGCGTGAAGCGTTCCGAACAACCAACTATGTCGCGCCGTGCGCTGATGCCTGCATTGCAGGATTTGGCGTACGCGGCTATTTGATGGCGCTAGACGCCGCTCTCCAATAAGAAAAAAGACTGAGGAGCCCCCACCGATGTCCACAAGTAAGACAAAACTCGACGCTGGCCTGGTCCGCGAACTCGCAGCAATCCTGCGCGAAGCCGACCTCGGAGAGGTTGAGGTAGAGCATGAAGGACTCCGCATACGCGTCAGCAAAGCAACCAGCATGACGCCGCCTGCGCCCGCGATCGTTCAGGCAGCCCCTGTCGCGGCTGCTCCCGTCGCTGCAGCCCCTGCGGCGGCTCCAGCCGCTCCGGCGGCCGCCGCACCTGCAGCTGCGCCATCAAATGCTACAACAAGCCCAATGGTCGCCAACGTTTACGAAGGCTTTCGCGCCAGGCTCTGGCGAGAGGTAAACAGTGCCGACAAGGTGAAGAAGGGCGACACGCTGATGCTGATCGAAGCGATGAAGACCTTCAATCCTGTAACGGCAGACGCTGCAGGCACCGTGAAAGAAATCCTCGTCGATGATTCCCAACCGGTTGAATTCGGTGAGCCATTGATCGTGGTCGAATAAGGACACGAAACGATGATTGAAAAAGTTCTTATCGCCAACCGAGGCGAAATTGCGCTGCGCATTCACCGCGCGTGTAAGGAAATGGGCCTGTCGACCGTGGCCGTTCATTCCGAAGCCGACCGTGATGCTATGGCGGTTCGATTGGCGGATGAAAGCGTCTGTATCGGACCTGCGCCGAGCGCAAACAGCTATCTGAAAAAGTCGCAGATTATCGCTGCGGCAGAGATCACTGGCGCAGATGCGGTCCACCCCGGATACGGCTTTCTGTCTGAGAACGCTCAGTTCGCAGAAATGGTCGAAGCTCATGATTTGATCTTCATCGGCCCCACGGCTGATCATATCCGCACCATGGGCGACAAAATTACGGCCAAGCAGACCATGATCGATGCAGGCGTGCCGGTCGTGCCTGGCTCTGAGGGTGGTATTTCTACGATCAGCGAAGGCAAGAAAGTCGCGAAGAAGATCGGTTACCCCGTTCTCGTCAAAGCTGCCTCAGGAGGCGGCGGTCGTGGGATGCGTGTCGCCGAGACTGAGAAAGATCTTGAGAACGCGATCAAGTCGGCGAAAACCGAAGCGAAAGCCGCATTTGGGGATGATGCCGTTTACCTGGAAAAGTATCTCGGCAAGCCGCGCCACATCGAGATCCAACTGATCGCTGACACGCACGGCAATGTCTGTCACTTGTGGGAGCGCGACTGCTCGCTGCAACGCCGCCACCAGAAAGTCTTTGAAGAAGCCCCTTCCCCAGCCCTGAACCAAGCCCAGCGTGAAGAGATCGGGACGATTGTCGCGAAAGCTGTCAAGAAGATGGGCTATCGCGGCGCGGGTACGATGGAGTTCCTATACGAAGACGGAAACTTCTATTTCATCGAGATGAATACGCGGATCCAAGTTGAGCATCCAGTTACCGAGATGATCACAGGCATCGACCTCATTCGTGAGCAAATCCGCGTCGCGGACGGGAAAAAGCTCTCGTTCACGCAAGAAGATGTCATGCTGGTCGGTCACGCCATTGAATGCCGGATCAACGCGGAGCATCATGAGACCTTCGTCCCATCCCCTGGCAAGATCACAGACTTCCACGCACCTGGCGGTCCTGACGTCCGTCTCGATAGCGCGGTCTATGCGGGTTATAAAATCCCACCGCATTATGACAGTATGATTGCGAAGCTGATCGTCCATGGGCGGACACGAAACGAGTGTATTATGCGATTGCGCCGCGCGCTGGATGAGATGGTTGTCGGCGGCGTCGATACGACCCTTCCGCTCCATCGCAAGCTGGTCGAAGCCCAGGACGTCATCGATGGCAATTATGATATTCACTGGCTGGAGCGTTATCTCGGCCTGAAGTAGACTGCGTATATGTCAGATCGGTTCGACACCACAGATCTTTTAAATTGCTATCGCCGCGGCGTGTTTCCTATGGCGGACTCGCGGGAAGATATGCGGCTCTTCTTGATGGATCCTGATCTCAGGGGCATTTTGCCTCTGGATCGGTTTCACGTTCCGAAGCGGCTTCGCAAAACTGTTCGACAAGATCCATTTCGGGTGACCGTCGATACGGCTTTTAATCGTGTTATTGAAGCCTGTGCAGAACCGCATCCAACGCGTCCTGCCACATGGATCAATGACCCCATCCTCAACTTGTATGGCGCCCTACACCGGCAAGGATTTGCTCATAGCGTGGAATGCTGGACGGAGGACGATGATCTCGTTGGCGGATTATATGGCGTGGCCCTAGGCGGCGCATTCTTTGGCGAGAGCATGTTCTCCCGCGCGACGGATGCATCTAAGATCGCGCTCGTGCATCTGGTCGCGCGCCTCAAACTGGGCGGGTTCGAACTGCTCGATGCGCAATTCCATAATCCGCATTTGGAACAGTTCGGCTTAGAAGAAATATCACGCGATGATTTCAGAGCGAAACTTTGGCGCGCGCTCCGCGTGAATGCCGATTTCTACTCGGCAGGCTCGAGAGGGTTAAGCACAGCAGGGTCGACTTCGCTGCAAGCGATCACCCATATATCATAGACCGGGTGTTCAAGCGCGCTAAGCCCAGGCGAAGAGGCGAACATCCATCCTGAAAAACGTATATCGGCGTCTTCAGCTTCGGAGATCGTCATCTCTTCTTCCGTCAAATCGCGCGGCTCCGCCATTGTCTGTACTTGTTTCGAAGTCGCGGACGTAATTTTCAGGAAGGCCACGCTTTCTGGCGGCTCTTCCGGCGGTGTTTGATAACAGGTTTGGAGATCAATTCGCAGTGAACCATAGACTTTCGGTTCGCCAACCAACATTTCAAAATCGGTTGAGCGCCCTGTAATCTTGTCTAACGCACGAAGCATCACAGTTTCAAATTGCTGGTATGTCCGCGGCCGAGACTCGATGATCTCTTCGTCTTCTTCGGCATCTGGGTCCGCGCCATCGGTGCCGAAAAGTTCACGCTCCAGATCAGAGACAGTTCGTTCGGGTTGATCTGCATTTTGTGCGAAAGCAAAGACCGCCGTAGCAATCCCAAACAGACCAAGCGTTGCCGCGCGGATCACTCGCTATCCCCGCCGCCATTGCCGGAAGCGAATGATGCAAACAGCGTCATCAGATCCACCGACCCTTGCGCATACAGGATTTCACCGCAGCCGCTATCACCGAACAACTCTTCGCCTGCGCTGCAAGCCAGAATCTCTCCGAAGCCTTCGGCAGGCTCTAGATTGATGTAAGCCCCGCCGAGCAAACCTTCAGATTGTACGCGCGCACTCGTTCCGTCACCCAAAGGGAGAATCGTCGAGTCTACGGCCATAACGACTAAAGCTTCTGCGCGATCGCGATCGAGGGCGACATCGCGCACCGTTCCGATTTTAACACCCGCCATCCGCACGTCCGTGCCACGATCGATCGTAGCGGCGCTGCTGAATCGAGCGCCGAGCTCTACCGTCTCGCCTGAGGATGCCGTATCGCCGCCTCTCGCGATTCCAAACCAAAGGAACACGCCGGCGACGATGAGGACACCAAGGCCAACAAGGGTTTCAAAAATTGATTGACGCATCTGGATCCCAGGCCTCATAGTCTGCGTCGGCTTCGCGACGTTCTCCGCCTTCCCGCAGGCTTCCCTTTGGACGATAAGCGAACACAGTGCCGGTCATATTCGGCGTGTGATCTGTTTCCCAAGCCTGACGCTTGAGCGGAGCATCCGTTGGTGGCTCCTCAAAAGTGTAGTGCAACCAGCCATGCCACTCAGGTGGGACTTTCGACGGTTCAGCCAAACCGTCATAGATCACATAACGTCGCTTGCGACCTTCAACGGATGCTTTGCGGTCCTCAAAATAGCGATTGCCGTACTCGTCGGTTCCGATCAAGTCGCTTCGGCGCTTGATGTCGAACCAACCACCGGGGCTTACGCCATTCCACCAAGTAAACAGTTTGAACATATTGACCGTCCTGACAGTGATATTTGTCCGCAATATGGCGCGTGTGTCTCGCCGAATCTAGTTAGGACAGGCAACACATCATGTCGCGGGCTAGGTCAAGCCCGCTCCGGCTGGAGGGCGCAGTTAATGTCTGCAAGCGATCGAAACGCACAATTACTAGCAACCGCAATGGATGAAGGGCTCATCAGTGCCGTTTTACCTCTGGGCGACCTTTGCGCCGTACCGCTAACAAATCTGTTAGATAAAAACGATGCGATCAGCGTCGCGACAAAGCAACGCCTCAATCGAACGAGCAAACTTGCGATGGCAGAGCTGCTTGAAGGATTGGGAGATACGCCGAAGAACGCCGAACTGGCCGAAGCAGCAGCGCGCGGCGTGCCGCTAGCGCTGATTGAAGAAGCGCTAAATCAAGATCGCGGCTTTGAAACGCTTGCGAATGAATTTCGCAATGATGCGATCGAAACTGGAGCGCCTCCAGCGTGTTCAATCGATGCGAGTTGCAGCCTTAGCGAGCTCAACGATATCCGACGAGCCGGCGTTGGGACGATTGTGCAGAAAGCTGAAGCGCTCGATCCTATCAGACCAGCGATGGCGCTCGACGTTTCCAGATTCGTGATGCCTGGCGGTATTGAAACGGATGTTCTTGATGACCTGATCAGCGCCGCGATGGACGAACATGGTGACGCGCTCACACTTGTTCCATGCGGACTGTCGGCTGCATTGCTGGGGCTGGGACTTAAGTATGATGGCGACACTTCTGCCAACGTCATTGCTTTGCTCAAACTGCTTCTGTCTGTTGGGAAAGGAAGCTCGTTTACAAAGAAGTATGCGGATAATCTTGAGCTCGCACCGCGCAGCGCTCGGAAATCAAAACGCGATGTTGAACTCGCGATTATCCCACTCTCGGCCAAAGCACTCGCCAATTTTCAGCCGGCCACTTTGGGGCTCCAACCGGTTTCATCTTTCATTGAACTCGAAGAGGGCGACACGCCGACTCTCTCCCTGATGGCTCGAATTGGCCTCGCGCGTCGCGCTCCGGAGATACTCCCGACCCTATTGAGCGAAATCGATTCAGCTGCGGACTTAGAACTGATGCCGCACTTTGGAGGCGATACACTTCGCACGCGCGGATTCTCAACCCAAGCGATCGAGAAAGTGAAAAGCGCGCTCGGCGAGGGACTGCCTTTGAATGCGGCCTTCTCTCGATGGGTTCTGGGCGATGATATCATCTCTAAAGACCTGCGCTTGGCGCCTGAGTCCTTTGATGCGGATGGACGCTCACTCCTAAAGTCGATTGGCTTCTCGAAACGCGAAATTGCTGAGGCCGAGGAAGCGTTGGACGGGCGGCCTGAGAAGCTTGCAGAAGCTGCGCTCGGGCCTGCGAATCTAACCCAGTCGCTCTCTGCCCAGGATCATCTTTCGATGGCCGAGGCGCTGCAAAAGAGCGGCGAGTCCGCAATCATCGTATCAGGGACAACCTTAAACGATGCAGATCTTCAAGCGCTGCTGGAGAGCTCTATGTCAGTGTGGCTCCCGGCCCTAGATACTCATGTGAATCGCCTAACCGCAGACCGCATGGAGCATATTACAGCGCTCGCTGAAGACTTAATGGCGGAAGACGCGGCGCCGCAGACCATTATTGAGTCGCCCAGCGGTGTCTCGCGGACGCGCCTGCCAGATCGCCGCAAGGGCTACATCCAGAAGGCCACAGTCGGCGGGCACAAAGTGTATCTGCACACGGGCGAGTTCGATGATGGTTCACTCGGCGAAATCTTCATCGACATGCACAAGGAAGGCGCTGCTTTCCGCTCGCTAATGAACAATTTTGCCATCGCGGTGTCGCTTGGGCTGCAATATGGCGTGCCTCTAGAGGAGTATGTAGACGCCTTTGTCTTCACCCGCTTCGAACCAGCTGGCGAGGTGACGGGCAACGACCAAATCGCCCGCGCAACGTCTATATTGGATTATATTTTCCGCGAGCTCGCAGTCTCTTACCTCGCCCGTGAAGACTTGGCTGAGCTTGGGAATGCCACCCATGACGGCCTCGGACGCGGTCTCGAGGACGGGATTGAAAAATCGCATGCACAGCCGCTTCCGGACGAGGCAGCACACCTGATTTCCCGGGGGTTCGCGCGGGGCCAAATCCCCGACAATATCGTGATCTTCAACACCAAACTCGAAGAGCGCGAAGCAGAACGCGAAGAGGAAGAAGCATTGGAAAGCGCCGCCGATGAGGCTGCCGCACCCACCTACCTTCCAGATGCGTGCTCAAACTGCGGCAGTTTCACGCTCTATTTGGATGAAGCAGACGGCGAAACCGCCTGCGATACGTGCGGCTATGTTGGAAAGGCCGAAGCTACAGAATAACAATCCGTTCGAGTTGGCCCGTCCCTTGCCTATGGTTACCCAAGTGTAAACTCATAAACAGGATGGACGTCCCATGCTGAAACACATTGCCATTTCAGCACTCTTCGTCGGATTATTGACGCCGATTGCTACCGCGCAAAACGCAACGCAAATTGAGCGCGTGAAGGCTGGGCAATCCTGCGCGAAGTGTAATTTGTTTCAAGCCGATCTGTCTTATGCTGAAGGTAAGAGACAAAACCTGGAAGCCTCCCGCTTGCGCCAATCAAATTTTGCATTGTCGACTTATGACGACGCGAACCTGAAAGGCGCCGATCTCTCGGTTTCAAACCTGTTTGGAGCGCGATTCAACCGCGCTAACTTTTCAAACGCGAATTTTAAGCGCGCGATTGCTGTCGGCACTTATTTTGGATCATCCAATTTCGCGGGAGCAAACCTCGCTGGCGCGAATTTTTCAGGGGCCGACTTGACGATCGCTCGAGGTTTGACTCAGGCACAGCTCAACCAAGCTTGCGGTGATGCCTCTACACGTCTTCCAAAAGGTAAGACGATCCCAACCTGTTCTTAACCGAAACCAGTGAGACATGATTGCAACAGCAATCTGCGCGACGCTTGGATTACTAGATTTTCAGTTCTAGACCGAAGCCGGTTCGCGTATGAGGGGACTCATGACGATCCGGTTTTACTTTCGTTCCTTGCTCGTATCTGGTGCCATGCTAGTGGCCGCTGCGCCGATCAGCGCTGCGCAAGACGCGCCGAGCCGAATTTCCTGGGCGCCTTCATATAGCGGATCGTGCCACGATTGTTCACTGGTTGGTCGGAATATGTCCGGCTGGAACGTTTCCAAGGCGAGCTATCCCGGCGCGGATCTCACCGCTGCCAATCTCCGACGCGCACATGCTCACGGAGCCGACTTTAGCGGCGTTCAAGCCGCTGGCGCTGATTTGCGGCTCGGAGATTTCACCGAAGCTTCATTCGAAGAAGCCATTCTCGTTGGCGCCCGCATGCAGGGCGCGAGTTTCAATAATTCCAAGATGTCTGGTGTGGTTTTAAACAGCGCAACGCTTAGCGATGGCAAGTTCATTGGAGCGACCTTAACCGGCGCGCAAATGCAGTCCGCTACCGTACACGATAGTGATTTTTCTGCTGCTACTCTGTCTGAGGCGGTGCTGACCGCAGCAGATCTGACCGGATCCGTTTTCGACAATACGATCCTCACAGATGCCGACCTGACAAGCGCGACGATCACCAATGCGAGCTTCCGTGATGCCCGGTTCGCCGGCGCGAACTTTGAGACGGTGATTGGGGTTGAGACCGCGAACTTTGAGGGCGCGTGCGCCTCTGAAGATACAAAAATGCCGGCTGGGTTTTCGCTGCCGCTTTGCGCGGAGTAGAGGGCCTACGCTTCCGCCTCTTCAGCTTCTGCGGCTTTCCGCTCCATCACTGACACAATCCAAATGCTGATCTCGTAAAGTCCGTAGACGGGAACGGTCAGCATGATTTGCGAAATAAAATCTGGGGGCGTCGCGAAAGCAGCCACAGCGAGAATGCCAACGATGGCATATTTGCGTCCACCGCGCAGCGTATCCGCACCAACGATTCCCGCCCGTCCGAGCAAAGCCAAAACCACCGGCAATTGAAACGACAAGCCAAACGCCGTCATCAGGGCGAGCGCCAGGGATAGGTATTCCGAGACTTTGATCTGAGCTTCAATCTGAACGGCGTCGAGGCCACCTGCCTGTTGCTGACCGAGCGCGAAGGCCATGACCAGCGGCATCATTACATAAAAGACGAACAGAACCCCGATTGTGAACAACATGGGTGCTGCTATCAAAAATGGCAGGAAAGCGCCCTTCTCCTCTTTGTAGAGCCCTGGCGCGACGAAGGCATAAACCTGCCAGGCCATGATTGGGAACGACACAAAGAGCCCTGCGAAAAGCGCGATTTTCAGTTTTACAAAAAAGAACTCAAGCGGTGCTGTATATATCAAGCGCGGGTCTTCGGTGACGCCGTGCGTCTTAAATGCTTCGATGAACGGTTCGACGAGAAGGTTGAAAATCGGGCCCGCGATAAAAAAGCATCCAATTGAGCAGATCACAAACGCCAAAAGCGCTTTCATTAGTCGAGAGCGGAGCTCGTTCAAATGGTCGAGCAAAGGCGCCCGAGAAGCCTCAATTTCACTTTCGATCAGGTCCGGCCGTTGATCGACGGGCAAATCCTGGCTCATGAGACGGCCTTGTCTTCCGGATCATTCGCCGGAGGTGTCTCTGCAGTGGGCGTTTTGTCGGAATCTGGCGCAATTGGTTTGGCCATATCTTCTTTCAGCTTCGCCTCTTCGCGGAGGACGGTTTGATTGATGTCTTTCTCGACTTCTTTGAGCTCGTCCACCGCTTGTGTAACCGCGTTGTCGCGCTTTAGGTCTTCAATCTCTTTGCGTAGATCGTCGAGCTCAGCTTGGCGTGCAATATCGTCGAAGGCAGCGCGGAATTCATTCGCCATGGATCGCCCTTTGGCAACGAACTGACCAAGCTTTCGCATTGTTAGCGACAGATCTTTAGGCCCGAGAATCACCAGGGCGATGATCACGAGGAACAACAGTTCGCTAAATCCGAATTGCGGCAGCATATTCAGGCGCCTTCCGCGCTCATCAATCGACGTTTAGTCGGCCGATTTCGCTTTTTCTTTCTCCGGCGTGATATTCACCATATCATCGCCTTCGACAGCTTTCGCGTCTTCATCCTCTTCGCGTAACCCTTTACGGAAGCTGGTAATTCCTTTGGCCATATCGCCCATGATCGAGGAGATGCGTCCGCGTCCACCAAAGATCAAAAGCGCGACAACTGCCACGAGCAAAAGCTGCATCCAACTTGGAGCCATGATTTATCTCCTAATACTCGTGCTGAGATAACCCGCCATACCGCGAGTTACAATGGCGTGACCGAGGTTTCATAAATGGAAATAACTAATGAACCTCTTCTTCAGGCCCCATGAAATCCGTGATGAAGTCAGAGTTTTCTTCAGGATCTGCCTCAGAAACAAGCTCCTCTGCCTCATTGTGCATGCTTGATCCATCAGAGTAGAAGCCATCCGGGATCACATCTGAGAGCAGGCCTTCAGCTTCGAGTTCAGCTCTTCCCGGCAGGACATCCAGACTCTCTAACCCGAAATGCTCCAGGAATTTATCCGTGGTGCCGAGCGTGACAGGGCGACCGGGTGTCTTACGACGCCCTTTGATCTTGACCCATCCCGCCTCCATCAAGACATCAATCGTCCCTTTGGAAACGGCAACGCCGCGCACAGCTTCTATTTCGGCACGCGTAACGGGCTGGCCATAGGCAATGATAGCGAGCGTCTCGAGCGCAGCTTGCGACAGAGACTTTTGCTCATGCCGCTCTTCCACGAACAGATAGTTGAGGTCTTCTGCCGTCTGGAACCGCCACTTTCCGCCGACTTCTACAAGATTTACACCTCGCTCGGCATACGTAGCTTTGAGGGTCATAAGCACGGCGGGAACGTCTACGCCCTGCGGAATGACTTCTGCGATTGCAGATGCCTCTAACGGCTGTCCGGCTGCGAAGAGAATTGCCTCGGCGCGGCGGACCGCTTCAGCCATGGCATCGTCTTCCGCTTCATATAGGGTCTCGGCGGACCGCTTATAGGCGAAGGACAATTGCTGCACGGCGCGGCGAATATCTTCAGGTGCGTCTTCGATCGGAATTGAGCTTTCGACCTTGGTCATGGAGCAATCCCCTCTTGTGGTTGTGGTTTGGAACGCAAATAGAGCGGCCCGAAATGCTCGTCTTGGCGCACATCAACATCGCCGTCACGTGTAAGTTCCAAAGTGGCTGCGAAAACGCTGGCCGTGACAGAGCGCGGCGGCACGTCTTCATTCACGTCAACAATTTGCTGGCGAATAGTATCTAAGCTCGCCCACTCTTTGAGTTTTGGGCTGAGATTACGGAGATTATCTCTCGCACTTTCAAGCGGCAGGACAAACTGATTCTCGATCGTATGCGGCGCTTCTTTGGCTTTGCGTTGCCGGATGGAGCCAAAGGAATGCATCAGATGATAGAGCGTCGTGTTGTATTCGGTCGTTTTGACAACTTTAGGCTGCTCAGGCATCCCGCGCAGGAAGACATCGCGTCCCAAAATATCACTGTCCATCAGCGCTTCACCCGCCTCGCGCATCGCATCAAGCCGCTTCAATCGGAAGGCCAGCTTTAGCGCATCGTCTTCAGCTGACGCCTCTTCTTCGCTGTCTTTCTTAGGCTTGGGAAGCAACAGACGCGACTTCAAGAAAGCGAGCCACGCCGCCATCAATAAATAGTCTGCGGCGAGGTCGATGCGTTTGTCCTGCGCCTCTTGGATGAAGCCGAGATACTGCGTCGCAAGTTCTAGGATTGAGACGTGCAGCAAATCTACTTTCTGCTTACGTGCGAGATCGAGCAAGAGATGCAGCGGCCCCTCATAGCCGGACACATCAATCGAAAACACCTCTTCGGCTTCGACATCCTCGTCCAGCGTGACCAGATCGTTTGAAACGAGTTCCATAGTTTATGCCCTCGCTTCCGCTTGCGCCATCAGATCACCGAACCGCGCCCAGCCCTGCTCAGTATCAAACTCTTCAGGCGGCGTTACAGACGCATCAGCTATGGCAGCACGCTCTTTCGCAATCCCATCCAGCTTGCCCGCAACGGTTGCCACCGCTTCCATTTCTCCGAGGATGGCTGCGGGGTCTTGTAAAAAACCAGAACAGTGAAGCAGGACGTCACAGCCTGCCGCCAAAGCTTTGGCGCCGCGGTCTGTAAGGGTTCCCCCCAAGGCATCCATCCCCAAATCATCTGTCATCAGGAGTCCTTGAAATCCGATTCGCCCGCGAATGGTCTCAGAAATAACGGTCGGTGAGATTGTGGTGGGCAACTCGGCGTCTAAAGCTTCGAAGATCACGTGGCATGTCATACCCATTGGCACTTGGTCCGCCAAAGCCTGAAAAATAGACATATCCTGCATCAGCGTCGCTGCGTCAGCCCCTACGGATGGCAGATCATAATGCGTGTCGAGCGCGGATCGGCCCTGCCCCGGCATATGTTTGATAACGCCAGCGACACCTGCTGATTTCAGTCCGGATACCGCCGCTTCCGTCAGTGCTGTCACGGCTTCAACGGAATACCCAAATGCACGATCGCCGATGGCATCGTGCGTATCTGTTTGCCGCAGATCTGCGCAGGGGGCGCAATCGGCCAAAATTCCAAGCTGATAAAGCTCATTCCCCATCAATCGGTGTCCGAGCGCGCAGGCCTCGATGGCCGCTTCTGGGGCATGTTCATAAAGCGCCCCATAAGTGCCCGCGGCCGGAAATTTCGGCCACTCGGGTGCTTTGAGGCGTGCGACACGGCCACCCTCTTGATCGATGAAGATCAACGCATCACGACCCAGCGCGTCTTTGATTTCGGAGGTAAGCGTCTTGACCTGCTCGCGATCCAC
>JBCBGJ010000001.1:0-39493 GCA_038526925.1 Pseudomonadota bacterium | reverse complement strand
CGGCTTGCCTCCACCGGGATGCCGCAAATCGCGGGGCCTGCATACATCCAGCGTGGATAGCGAAATCGGACCCATGCTCGTGTGTCGGACTCGGCCATATACTCCACTGCAACTCCGCCAATGCCGTTGGACAGGACATGATACTTTGCACAGGCGACGGCGTCTGGCTCTAGGTCCAGACCGAGCTTTTCAAAGCTGGAAAGAAACTTTGCTTCGTGTTGCCGGCGAAACAGCCGGAACATCCAATCATAGACCGTCTGCTTGCTCTCTTCGACAGCCACCATGAGCTGCAGACCGAGAAAGTACTGATGGTGCAAATTGGCTTGGGCGGTGATGGCGGCAGACGTCATGCTTGTTCAAAAGGTCCGGATTATGACTTGGTTGGCGCTAAGTGATCTTCGACAATTTGGTTGAACGCGTCTAGCGCCCCTTCAAAGCGACCAAAGAGCATGTTCTGATTGGCGCCTGATAACAGGGTTGCCTGCATACGCTCGCCAATCACGAAGTCCTCGTCCAGGGTCGCTCTCGTAATCTGATGATTGCGGTGCCAATGCTCGTCCTTGTGAGCCTCAGACTTTGGGATGAGCGTGCTGAGGCGCAGCCGCGTACGTCCAGCGTCAATCGGCTCTGACTGGATCCATGAAATGTGATCGGATTGCACGAGCAATGATGTGCCCGGAAACAGGGTGTAGAGCACCTGCGCATGATCTCGCAGGCGCCAAGTCTCGCGCGTATCGGGATCTAAGCTCGCCATGCTGGAGCGCATCAGGATCGAGCGCATATGCGCGCCAAACATTCGATATGAGGAGAGATTATCTTCAAAATGCGGACCGATCGTACTGCGATGAGCGATCTTGAAATGATAGGCTTCAATACCGCCTTCGACGAGTATTTTCCAATTCGCATCATGCTCAAGCACGTCTTGATGCGTGACCATCATATCGTCCATGCGAAGTGTCGCGAGTTCTTCGGTAAGCCCATCGAAAAACGCGTCTAGATCGAGGTCCTTCTCTGGATCAGCGCCGACCCAGATAAAGCCAAATTTTTCGTGGCAGGGGAGGCGGACGAGACCGAGATCCGCTTTGTCGAGGCCCGTAAATCCCTGATCAAAGTGCGGCGCGGCCAAGAGGTCGCCCGTATTGGCATAGGTCCAGGCATGATAGGGGCAGGTGAATCGGTGCTTACAACCGCTTTCGTCTTCGACCAGACGCGTACCGCGATGCCGGCATGCGTTCAAAAACGCGTTTACGGCTCCGGATTTCTCCCGCGTGATCAGGGCTGGAAGACCAGCGACATCGCGGCGAACAAAATCACCGGGTTTTGAGAGCTCGCTGGCATGCGCGACGCATAAAGGCTGAGTCCGGAAAATATGCGCACGTTCCCGTTCGAACCGGTCCTGGCTGGTATAATGTGCAACCGGACTGCGCGCGACCGCCTCATCAAGGTAGAACCCTCCGCCCGACTTTAAGGCGAGCAGTTCGTCAATGAGTTGGAGTTCGGTCGCTCTATCCATTTTGGCCTCCCATGTGCGATCTCTGAAAATTACCGCTTGGTAGGTGGCATAACTTACCATATGGTAGGGTGTCAAGTTTGATGAGGTCTGCCGATGGCTCAAGACACGCGTGAAAGACTTTTGGACCAGGCCGAGGCCTTGTTTGCAGAGCGCGGATTTTATGGTGTCAGCATCGCAGCTATCGCCAGTGAGCTAGGCCTAACCAAGCAGGCGCTGTTGCATCACTATGGCAGTAAAGAGAAGCTCTACGGCGAGGTGCTGAAGCGGATATCGTCTCGATTTATGGCGCTAAAGGAGCAGCTCTCAGAACCTGATCCGGTTCAGGGTTTGAAGACTTACTTTCTCGCGCTTCTGAAGAAAGACCAGTTAGGCCCGCACGCAACCACGGTTTTGATGCGCGAACTTCTCGACAATAAGCGCCGCGCGGACACGGCCGGGACGTGGTATCTGAAAGGGTTCCTACAGAATCTAATCGATCAAGTGAAAGAAGTTTCGCGTTGGCAGAATGCGAGCGATGCTCAGATCCTTGCTTTCGTTTATCAAATCCTTGGCGCGATCAACTATTTCGAGATTTCTCAACCCACTCTAACCGGCATTTTTGGGCAAGATTTCTATCAGCATCTTGATGAAAGTTACCCGGATCAATTGCTACATTTCATTGACGTGGGCTTGGCCGCGGGCCCGCCGACAGGAAATTAGTTTCAGAGGCAAGTTTCGGGTGGTCTTTCCGAACAATCGGCGGTACCGGGGCGAATGTCTTCAAACCTGCGTCTCGGCTTTTTGTGTTGTCTTGGATGTTACACCATCTGGGGGTGCTTGCCGCTCTATTTCCGTGTTCTCGATCACATCTCGCCAATGGAGATGCTGGCGCACCGGATCATTTGGAGCGTTCCGACCGGTCTGATTTTGATTGTGATTGCGCGCAATTGGTCGCAATTACGAGCAGCTTTAACACGCGAGCATGTTTTGTGGCTGACCCTGTCGGCGCTTCTGATCGGAGCAAACTGGCTCGTTTACATCTGGGCGGTGAGCCAAGAACGGGTGATGGAAGCCAGCCTCGGATATTACATAAACCCTCTCGTAAATGTCTTGATCGGGGCGGTGTTTTTCGCGGAGCGACTGCGCCCGGCGCAATGGGCTGCGGTTGGGCTTGCAGGGATTGGTGTGACCGTCATGACCAGCGCGCTCGGATATGTGCCCTGGGTCGCACTGGTCCTGTGTTTCACCTTCGCGTTCTACTCGATCATCCGGAAGCAAGTGCAGGTCGATAGCCGAGCAGGATTCGTGGTTGAGGCCGCTTTGCTCGCGCCACTGGCGCTGATTTGGATGGGTTGGTTCGTCGGGCAACCGGGCGGACGCCTATTCGGGGGCGGCGGCTGGGATATTCCATTGCTGCTCGCCTCTGGCCCGATCACAGCGGTCCCCCTGATCCTGTTTGCGATCGCCGCGAAACGGCTACGCCTCTCGACAATCGGAATGATGCAGTATCTCGGGCCAACCCTGCAGTTTTTGATCTCGGTCCTGGTCTTCAAAGAGGCCTTCGGACTGACGCATGCCATCGCCTTTGCGTTCATTTGGACCGCACTGATCGTATTCACGATTGATAGCTTGATGGGCGAGGCGAAAGCGAGACGTTTGGCAAGGGCGGCCGCATCCTTGCGATAAAGAAAAACCCGGCCGAAGCCGGGTTTGAAGTGAGTATCATGTGGTAAAGAGTTTCCAAACTCGAGACACACGGAGCAAGCGCCGTGCCAGACGGTAAAAAATCTATTAATGATAGAAACAGCCTATAAACAACCGTACAGCGCATGCGCCAATCTGGTCGCACGCGGATCGGCTTGCAGACTGTTAGATTGGCGGTTCATCACGTAAGCGAGGCTTAGTCCGCGATCTGGGTCGCCTAAAGCGAGCGAACCGCCCCAACCTGAGTGACAAAGCGTGTCGGGGTTTGGCCCATACAGCCCAATATTGTTCCGCATCACGCCGGCTGCGAATTCCGTGATATAAGGAAGGACGAGATCCTGACCCTTTACCCGGCTTTGCGTCAGCGCATCGAAGGCGGCTTCCGAAATCACGCGGCCGCCGTTCAGCAGCCCGCCATGCGCATAGATGCCGTAAAGCTGCGCAACAGCACTGGCCGTCCCGATCCCATTTGCAGAGGGAATTTCAATTTCGCGCCAGATTGCGCCGCCGCGGTCAGGGGCGGCCCATTTGGTTAGGAAAGCTGCACGGGTCGCGTCATTAATTTCGCCAAGATCCGGTAAAGCACGCGGGCGCATGATGTCTGCAACGCGGGGATGGTCGGACGCCGGTGTCCCGATCTGGAAGTCGATGTCTGCGGGGCCCGCAATCTCTTCGCGAAGTATGGTGCCAAGGCTGCGGCCTTCAATACGTTGCACGATTTCGCCGATCAGATAGCCCCAAGTGAGCGGATGATAACCGTGCTGTGAGCCCGGCTCCCAAAGCGGCGCCAGCGATGCCAGGGCGGAGCTGCAAGCCGGTGGATCTAGCCAGATTGCCGGATCCACCGGGTCGGTAAATCCGGGTAGGCCAGCCTGGTGCGAGACCAGTTCAGCAATCGTCACCGCCTGTTTTCCATTCGTCCCAAACTCTGGCCAAAGGTCAGCGACGGCGGTCTCATATCCAGCTGGCAGAGCATCAATGACATGAGCAAGGGTCAGGGCGGCAATGGGCTTTGTGGTTGAATAAATGGGCACCACGGTTTGCGCATCCCAAGCGCGTTCTTGCTTCCGGTCTGCGAAACCGCCATGCAAGTCGACGATCAGGTCCCCATCCAGATAGGCCGAAAACCCGGCGCCCAGTTCTTTGTCTTCGCTGAAGTTTGCCTCAAACGCCTCTAGGACGGGCTCAAAACCAGGGGCCGTAAAGCCTGAGATGGGAAAGTCTGTCATAAGCGTCCCTTACAGCGTTTTGGACATACGCGCACGCGCGAGTTGTTGGCCGTCTATCTCCACAGTCTCATGAAAATCCACATCAAACCCCATGGCAGCGAAGGCGGGTTGCGCCATTAAGCTTGCATGCGTCGAGAGCTCGGTTTCTTGAGCCGCCTCTGCGCGGGCAAGAACGTCTGAGAAAAGCCGGCGGAACAGACCCGTCCCTTGCGCCGACGGACGGATATAAGCGAAGTCGACATAGCCGCCTGGCTCAATCGACATGAACCCTAATATTTCGCGGCCACGCTCAGCGATGATGACGTCTTTCTGGCTTAGCCGGGTTGCCCAATCGGGTCCCGCGCGCGGCGCAGAGGCCCAAGCTTTGGATTCGGCATCGGTATATTTAGTGGGGCCATTGTGGATCGCGTCGAACATGACCTCGCCCAGAGTGTCATAGTCTTCTGCAGTCGCAGTGCGCAGCTTGATGTCGTCCATGTGGGCCTCGGCAAAGAAAAGGGATCAAGAACAGGTCAGCGCGCTCTCCTGAAGCGAAAGTCTCGACGCGTCAATCTTACAGGGAAAGACCGCGATAATCGCGCCTAATTGAGTCCCAGGATTTCTTTTCTGCGCTGATGCTTAACGTGCTCGTCGAGATACTCTTTGAAGTCACCGAATGCCAATTGCCAATCGAAAATATCCGATAAGTCAAAAGCGTCTTCATCATGAAAGTTCCGGCGCAGCTTTACGCAAACCGCGGGTCCGATCCCAACAATCGCGTCACTGTAAAGGGCCCCGCGACGATCCAGGTCCCCATTATACGTATCGATCATCTTGAGTGTATCAAGCTCCGTCAACGTGGGGACCGGGATGCACGAGCTGAAAACGGTAGAGCGGCAATCATTGCCAATCGTATCATGATCGCAAAGGCCGAGGCGAAGACTGAATCCCTGACCGTCAAACTCTCCGGTCACCAACGGATCTCCAAAAATAAGCGCGCCATCGACGGAATTTGCGCCTCGATCTCGCAACTCTTGCATGACGCTTTGAATGGTCAAAGGCTCGCTCTGCGCTGTCATTGCAGCAGTGGCTATCGCGACTGAAGAGATCACATATCTCATTCGAAGCCTGTCACCCTTTCCGTCATGATCGCTCGACGTGACCTCTTGATTACTCACGGAAAAACCGGCACGCAACGCTTGCCGCGCACATTGGAGGTTCACAAATTGTCGATCAATTCCGCCCATCGCCCTCGTCGATCTTGTCTCTATATGCCGGGCGCAAACCCGCGGGCGCTCGAGAAAGCGAAGTCTCTTGCGGCAGATTCGGTGATCTTTGATCTCGAAGACGCTGTCGCGCCCGACGCAAAACTAGACGCGCGCGAGACGGTCTGCGCCGCGGTCAAAGCTGGCGGCTATGGCGCCCGCGAAGTCATCATTCGCATCAATGGCTTAGACACTGAGTGGGGACTCGATGACCTCAAAGCTGCAGTCGCGGCGGGCCCTGATGCGATCCTGGCGCCTAAGGTCATTGATGGCGGCGATATTGACCGGCTGAATGATGCGATGAGTCGCGCTGGTGCGCCTGATGAGATGGGACTGTGGGTGATGATTGAAATGCCCAAAGCGATCCTCAACATTCAAGACATTGCCGAAGCCGTGGGCCGCACGCGCCTAACCGCTTTTGTGATGGGGACCAATGACCTCGCGAAAGAACTACGCGGTGTGAATGACCCGCCGCTGCGGACAGCGTTCCAGACCTCGCTCGGCCTCACTGTTGCTGCCGCCCGCGCTTATGACTTGCTGGCGGTTGATGGCGTATTCAATGGTATTGGCGACGATGAGGGTCTGACGGCGGAGTGTGAGCAAGGCCGCCTGATGGGCTTTGATGGCAAGACCCTTATCCATCCATCACAGCTCGAAGCGGCGAATACAGTCTTCGCCCCAGCGGACGCGGATGTGGAGCAAGCCAAAGCCGTCATCGAAGCCTTCGCGGACCCCACCAATGCGGGCAAAGGCGTTCTCAAAGTGAATGGCAAAATGACCGAACTCTTGCACTTGGAAGAAGCCCACCGCACCGTCGCTGTGGCCGAAGCAATTGCGGCGATGGGGTAGGGGTTGAGGAGTGGCCGATGTTCGCTGCTATTTGAACTCTTTTGGACAAGTTCGAAATCGAGACCCGAATTATCGAATGTTCAAGAGGCTCATGGCCTCAAACGAATTGGCATTACCAAGGATTGTCGGACGAAAGGGTGTTCGGTTGCCTGCGAAACCCGAACGGTCCATCTCCTGACCAAGCGCTCCCATTTGGGTATTGGATTTCAACGCCATCCAATTGTTCAGCATCAAAGAGGCGCATGTTTACACCGACTTGATCAACGCCTGGATGCTCTGCCTTGTAGCTTTCTGTCAGATTGAAGTGCGTGGTCGAGCCACAAACCGCGCAAGAGTGAATCTCAACGATGGGAACAGCCTTGTCCCTCCTGGCGTACGCGATTGTTTGGCCTTCAGCGGTAATCTCATCAGTGGTGTAGTATCCCCAAGCTGCACCGGATTTTCGGCACAGGGTGCAATCGCAATCATAGATGTAGTCTGGCTTTCGTTTCACGGTCACCTTTACGCTGCCGCACGCGCAAGTATTGGTCATTTCCTGCTCCACTCATTCGATAGCGAAGCATTCACTGCCAATCATCGTTCGTCAATCGCGCGCACTATAAGGTCTGGATCCGGAGGGCTGAGATTCGCCCCGTACTGGTCTTACTTCTCACTCTTCGATATCGCTCATTGCACAAGTTATAGGATGAGCAGATGGATCAATTTAAAACCGATCGCGACTTTTGGGCGTTGCTCGTCCCGGAACTATACGTTTCCGACTTAGACATTAGTCTGAAATTCTATTGCGATATCATTGGTTTCACCGAGAAGTTTGGTCGCCCTGAGGAGAGGTTCGCCTATGTTGAACTGGGCCAGGCTCAGTTAATGCTAGATCAAATTCCCGATGACCACACCACGATCTGGAAGACTGGCGATTTCAATGCGCCGCTCGGTAGAGGGATAAACTTCCAGATCGAAGTCCAAGATGTGCAGTCGATCTACCAGCGATGTGTCGCTGCCGAGCTTGAGATATTTCGACCGCTGCAAACAGCTTGGTATCGTGAAGAGAACCATGAAAACGGACAGACCCAGTTTCTAATTCAAGACCCCGATGGGTACTTACTTCGATTCATGCAGCATCTAGGTCAGCGAGATGTAAGCGATTGAGTTATGACAGGGCTGAAACAAATGCCAAACCTCAGCATCGAGACGCATTATGTTCAGCTATCCCGGAACCTGTTCGTAATCGGATAGCGCCGGTCGCGGCCGAAATTCTTTGAGCCGACTTTCACGCCGGGCGGGGCTTGGCGGCGCTTATATTCGGCGATGTAGAGCAAGTGTTCGATCCGTTTCACCGTTGCCGCATCGTGGCCGCGGGCGAGGATGTCGTCGACGTCTTCTTCGGCATCAACCAGGCCGCGCAGGATGTCATCGAGCACGTCGTAAGGCGGCAGCGAGTCTTCGTCTTTTTGATCATCGCGCAGCTCCGCGCTTGGCGGTTTGGTGATGATCCGCTCCGGGATCACCTCCCCGCTAGGACCGAGCGCGCCAAGCGGGACGGCGGTATTGCGCCAGCGGGACAGCGCGAAGACCTCGGTTTTGTAGAAGTCTTTGAGCGCATTATAGCCGCCGCACATATCGCCATACAGCGTCGCATAGCCGACTGCCATCTCGGACTTATTGCCGGTCGTGACGACCATATGGCCAAACTTATTGGAGAGCGCCATCAGGGTTAGGCCGCGCAGGCGGGACTGGATGTTTTCCTCAGTCGTATCGGGCTGGGTTTCAGCAAAGGCACCGCCCAGCATCTCATCCAAGGCACCGACGCCCGGCGCGATATTGATATTGTCATAGCGCACGCCGAGCGCCTCAGCGCAGGCTTTTGCGTCTTCGAGACTGTCGGAGCTTGTATATTTGCTCGGCATCATCACGCACCAGACACGGTCTGGGCCAAGAGCATCCACCGCCATGGCGGCGGTCAGCGCACTATCAATGCCGCCGGATAGGCCAAGTACGACGCCTGGGAACCGGTTCTTGTTGACGTAATCGCCCAGCGCCAGGGTCGCGGCGCGGTATTCTGCTTCCCAGCCTGCGGTCAGTTTTGCGGGCTCATCGGCAGGAACAAAGCGGTGGCTGTTACCATCGTAAGTGACGAGCGCTGTGCCGGATACGAAGTCACCCAGCAACTGGTGTTCAGTGCCGTCGAAGTCGACCGCATAAGACGCGCCATCAAACACGAGCTCATCCTGGCCACCGACTTGGTTCGCAAACAAGTAAGGGACGCCTGTTTTGGCCCAAGCCGAGAACGTGGTGTGGCGCTCGACATTTACCGTCCGGCGCCACGGCGACGCGTTGGGGACCAGCAAGACCTCTGCGCCTGCTTCGTGGAGAGCAGCTGGCACGCGCGAGTACCAAATGTCCTCACAGATCGCGATCCCGACTTTGACACCATTTAGCTCAACCAGCTCATGCGCGCCCTCGCCCGCATCGAAGATACGTTTCTCATCGAATACGCCATAATTCGGCAGTTCACGCTTGTCATAGCGGAGGCGGATCTCGCCCTCTTGCAGGAGCAGAACCGAATTGTGCAACTTATCGCCGTCGCGCCATGGCGATCCGATTAACATGCCCGGGCCGTCTTTTGTGAGTGCTTTCAGGTCTTCAATTGCGGCCATGGAATGTTCGACCGCAGCGGGTTTCAGCACCAAGTCCTCTGCCGGGTAGCCCAGGATGAAAAGCTCAGAAAAAACGATCAGTTCTGCGCCTTTGGCTTTACCTTCGGCATGTGCCGCCTCTGCTAAAGCTTTGTTTCCTTTAACGTCTCCCACGACAGGGTTGAGTTGCGCGACGAGCAATTTGAGCGATTGAGTCATGGCGTTCAGGTAGGAAGTTTTTGCCTCGGTGACAATCGCAACGCCGCGCTGCAGAGTGAAGAAATGAGTGGGTCTCGAGAAATTGCGGTGGTTGGCGCGGGGATTGGCGGGCTCGCGCTCGCAATTTTCCTCGCGCGGGATGGCCACCGCGTTCGCGTATTTGATCAATTTCCGGAGCCGAAACCCATCGGATCTGGCTTGATGTTGCAGCAGACCGGCTTGGCCGTTCTGGAGCAACTCGGGCTACGGTCCGAGATTGATGCGCTCGGCACTCGAATTGCGCGGCTGTGGGGCTTAACGACGCCGTCGCTACGGCCCGTGCTCGATGTTCGATACGCCAAATGGCAGCCGGACCTATATGGCCTCGGCGTGCAGCGCGGCTTGGTTTTTGAACAATTGCTCAGCGCTGCATATGCGGCGGGTGTCGAGATCGTTCTGAATTCGGCTGTAGCCAGCGTCAATGCGGCGGACCTCTCGATCAAACTGGAAAACGGTGATCAGATTTCCGGTATGGATCTTATCGTGTTCGCGCATGGCGCGCGATCGAGTCTGACCCCCGAGGATCGAGGCGTCGATCTTCCGTACGGAGCGCTATGGGCGACACTGCCTTGGCCTGAAAAAAGTCCCTTCGATAAAAGCGCGCTGGAGCAGCGTTATCGCGCTTCTCACCAAATGACGGGTGTGATGCCTTCTGGGCGTTTGGCAGAGGTCGCGCCCGAAACGCTAACCTATTTCTGGTCGATCCGCGCCGATCAGGAAGCCAGCTGGCGCGCGGCGTCATTAGATCAATGGAAGCAGGACGCCGTCGCGCTGTGGCCAGAAACAGAGCAGCTGATGCCGCACTTCCAAAGTCATGACGATCTAACCTTCGCGCGCTATCGCCATCATACATCTCGTCAGCCGGTCGAGGGGCGCGGACTGGTTCGGATCGGTGATTCTTGGCATGCTGCCTCACCACAATTGGGACAGGGCGCAAACATGGCGCTTCTTGATGCCTGGGCGCTGTCTCAGGCAATGCGCGCAGAACCACGCGTGGAAGACGCGCTTCGCCACTATCTGCGCTTGCGGCGCTATCATGTCCGTCTCTATCAAGTCATGACTTGGCTATTCACGCCGGTCTACCAGGGCGATAGCCGGGTCTTGCCTTGGCTCAGGGATTGGCTCGCAGCGCCGCTGAGTAAGATTTGGCCTGCGCCGCCCTTGCTCGCCGCGATGGTATCGGGATCGCTTGGCGCGCCATTGAAGCGCCTGGACCTGCGCTAGTCTTCCCCCGGCGACAGGTTTGACAGGTCAGCCCGGACTGGCAAACTCGTCTCATACCCAAGGAGAAGACCATGGCAGACTATGATCTGGTGATCCGAGGCGGCTTCGTCGTCGATGGTTCAGGCGAGCCCGGCCGGGATGCGGATGTCGCGGTCAAGGATGGCCGAATTGCGGGGGTCGGTTCTGTTGCTGGCAAGGGTGCGGAAGAAGTCGACGCTAAAGGCAAGCTCGTCGCGCCTGGCTTTGTCGACATTCATACTCATTATGATGGTCAGGTCACTTGGGGGGAGGCCCTGTCACCGTCCTCCAACCATGGCGTGACAACCGCCATCATGGGCAATTGCGGCGTCGGCTTTGCCCCTGTGAGGGATCATGATCATGACCGCCTCATCCGGCTGATGGAGGGCGTTGAGGACATTCCGTTTCCGGTGCTGGCCGAGGGCCTGCCCTGGAATTGGGAAAGCTTCCCGGACTATCTAGATAGCCTGTCAGAGCGTCAGTTCGACATCGATTTCGGGGCGCAGCTGCCGCATGCCGCATTGCGGGTCTACGTCATGGGTGATCGCGGTGCGAACCGGGAAGATGCAAGCGATGAGGATATCGCCGCTATGGCGAAACTCGCTAAGTCTGCGGTTGAAGCTGGCGCACTCGGCTTTTCGACCTCGCGCACTTTGAACCACCGAACCTCTGACGGGCAGCCGACCCCAACCCTGACAGCCTCGGAGAAAGAGCTCGCGGGTATTGCGATGGCCCTCGGCGAAGCCGGGAAGGGCGTTTTGCAATTTGTCTCTGACTTTGATGATCCGCAGAAAGAGGCGGCCATGCTGCGCCGGATCGTAGAGCAATCCGGCAGGCCTCTCTCAGTCTCTCTGGCGCAGGCCGATGTGGCACCCGAGGGTTGGAAGCTTCTTCTAAGTGAGATCGAAGCCGCGCAAGCTGCAGGTCTGGAGATGCGGGCGCAGGTTGGTCCGCGTCCGGTTGGCCTTTTGTTGGGGCTGGAACTCACCCTGAACCCGTTTTCGGGCCATCCTGTCTATCAGACCATTGCGGCGGAGCCTTTTCACGCTCGCCTCGCGGCGCTTCGAGATCCATCTTTCCGAGAGAAACTGCTGAATGACGAACCGGATGCCGAAAATCCCTTCGTAAAATCAATCCTGCGCAGCTTCGGCAAAATGTTCGTGCTTGGTGACCCACCAGACTATGAGCCGACAGAGGATAAAACTGTCGCTGCAATCGCAAGGGCGCGCGGGTCGACGCCGGAGGCGGTCGCACTCGACCTCATGCTCGCGGACGAGGGCAGGGGGATGCTATATTTGCCCTTCTTGAATTACGCGCAGGGCAGTTTGGACCCTGTGAAGACCATGCTGGAAAGCCCCGCTAGTTTGCCCGGCCTATCTGATGGCGGCGCGCATGTTGGGATGATCTGTGACGGGTCGTTCCCGACCACATTGCTAACGCACTGGTCAAGAGATCGCTCGCGCGGGGACACGCTTCCACTTGAGTTTCTGATCAAGCGTCAGAGCCATGACACTGCCGCCTGGGTCGGTTTGAAAGATCGCGGCTTGCTGAAGCCAGGGTTTCGCGCGGATCTGAACGTCATTGATCATGACAATCTAACCCTCCACGCGCCTTATATCGTACACGATCTCCCTGCTGGTGGACGCCGCCTCATGCAGCGCGCCGATGGCTATGAAGCGACGATTGTGGCGGGCGAGATCATTCAGCGCGGCGGCGTTGCGACGGGGGCCAAACCGGGGCGTTTGGTGCGCGGCGCGCAGGGGGTCTAATCGGCTTGTGCCAGAGCTTCGCGGCGTTTTTCAGCGGCTGATTTCTTGACGCTCTCCGACCGGAGTTGACCGCATGCTGCGAAGATATCCCGGCCGCGCGGGGTTCGGATCGGGCTTGCATACCCAGCGCGATTCACGACCTCAGCAAAGGCTTCAATCGTCTCCCAATCCGAACATTCATAAAGGCTACCCGGCCATGGATTGAACGGGATCAGATTGATCTTCGCAGGCACGCCGCGCAGCAATTTTACCAAATCTCGCGCTTCCGCAAGGCTATCATTCACACCCTTCAGCATGACATATTCAAACGTCACGCGCTTGGAATTGTTAAGCTCCGGATAGGCGCGGATCGCATCAAACAGGGTCTGTAGATCATATTTGCGATTAATCGGCACAATCTCATTGCGCAAATCGTCTCGCACAGCGTGCAGAGAGATGGCGAGCATCGCGCCGGTACGGGCACCAAGTTCCGGGATCTTTGGCGCTACACCAGCAGTCGAAACCGTAATGCGGCGACGTCCAATGGCGATCCCATGCCCGTCACTGATCGTGTCGATCGCTTCGGCGACATTATCCAAATTATACAGCGGCTCGCCCATGCCCATGAAGACAATATTGGTGAGGCGGCGGTTTTCCATACTGCTCGGCCATTCCTCGATCTGGTCGCGCGCGATCATGATCTGGGAGACGATCTCTTGTGCGGTCAGATTGCGGACAAGCTTTTGAGTGCCGGTATGACAGAAGGTGCAGTTCAGCGTGCAGCCGACTTGGCTAGAGACACAGAGCGCGCCGGACTTGCTAACATCCGGGATGAAGACGCTCTCGCCCTCGACGCCGGGCTGAAACTGAACGAGCCATTTCTGCGTTCCATCAACGGAGACTTGGTGGTCGGCCACTGTCGGACGATCGAGATTGTAGGCGTCGCTCAGCTGTAAGCGCAGATCTTTGGCGACATCCGTCATCTCCATAAAGTCTCGGCAGCCCATATGATGCGCCCAGCGGCGGATCTGCTTAGCGCGCATGCCAGCTTGCTTGGGCGCTACGCCAAGTGCTTCCATTTCCGCCTTGAGCGCAGGCAGAGACATGCCTGCCAGCGATTTTGGGGCAGGGGCCGCGTCAGGGCGTTTGGAGAGATCAAGCTCGACTTTCATGCCGCGCCTATATCAGAGCCATAGCGGAATTGCACCTGCTTGAGGTCAGGCGACTTTTGGTACTGGAAACGTTGGTGTTGATCAGGCCGCAGCGGTTGCGCTGTCGGAAGCGGCGCGAACGAAGGCACCGCGCATATCGCGTGAGGGCTTAATCGTGTTTGAAACACCTTCGATCGACTCGTCTGGTCCGAAGAATAGATAAGCATCCGGCAACATCTGTTTGCCAAGTGTCTCTACAACTTGCCGCTTTGCGGGCTTCGCGAGACTGCTGATGACATTGCTGCAAAGGATCACATCGAACCCGCCAAGATCCGAAGCTGGATTGAGGAGGTTCTGACGACGGAAGAAGACGGTTTCGCGCAATTCGTCTTTGATTTCCCACTCGCCGTTGTCGTGACGATTGAAATTGGTCATCAGGCGGTGGATCGACAGACCTTTTTGAACATCGAAATGACCATAGACGCCGCGCTTTGCCGTCTCGATACAGTCGGTCGAGAGGTCAGATCCGATGATCTCGATCTGTGCGCTGGCAAGCGGTGAGCCAACCTCTTCGCCAATCCGCATGGCAAGTGACCAGGCTTCCTGGCCAGTCGAAACCCCGGCGCACCAGACCCGGAGTTTGCCTGACTTAGAGAGTTTCAAACGCTGCGGTAGGGCATGCGTGACGATCTGCTCAATCGTATCGCGCTCACTAAAAAAGCTTGTCTTTTTACCGGTCAATGCGGCTGCGACCTCTTGTTCAAAACGAGGATTAGGGCGCGCTTTCAGACATTGAACCAAATCATCCAAAGTGGCGAAGCTCTCGCGCCGGGAGATATTGCTCAGGCGCGCATCCATCAAATAGGACTTGGTCGGCGCAAAATGCTGACCGCTGTTTCGCAGCGCTAAGTCTGCAAGCTCATTGAATGTGCTTTCTTGCATGCGACTGCGTTCCCTTAAGCCTGAAAGTTACCAGAAAGCGCGATTTTATTAAGAAATGGCTTCAAACGAGGCCGACTTCTGAAAATTTACTCTCAACGATCTCAGCATCGAACGGTTTCATGATGTATTCGTTCGCGCCTGCGCGGATAGCTTCGCCGATATGTTCGGAATCGTTTTCATTGGTGCAAAATACGACGACCGGATCTTTGCCGTGATCTTCACGGCGCAGCGCGCGCAGGAAGTCCAGCCCGTTCATGACTGGCATATTCCAATCGAGCAGGATGGCATCTGGCATCTCTTTACGACACATCTCAAGCGCTTCAGCGCCATGCGCCGCTTCTGAGACGGTGAACGATAGATCTTGAATGATCCGTCCCGCGACAGTGCGAACGACCCGTGAATCGTCGACGATCAAGCAGTGTTTCATGGCAGACCCGTTTAAGTTGCAACCCGCCCCGATTATGGGCGAAAACAACTTAATAGAGTGTTAGCCTTCTGCGCGCAGCCCATGTGCAACGAAGCTGACATGCTCTTCTGCTGCAGTGGCTGTGATCTCTCCGCCAAGGTCGCTGGCGACCATTTTCGCAAAGAGGGGCTGGATTGTGTGAGCGGACCAGCCTTCTTCCGGCGTGCCCCCTGCGAGCACTGTCTCGGTAAAGCCAGACAGACGGGCCTTCGGGCCTTTGGCGTCCGCGGCTACCCGCAATCCAGTCTCGTCATTTGCAACAGAAAGCGCCACCACGCCGCCGCGCGGAATAGCGGAAGTCGCCATAATCACCAGGTTCATTAACACTCGCGCATGGCCGCAGCTGAAGTGCTCGGTCTCAATGTTCCATTCGATGCTGGGTTTGTGGCTTTTCATGAAGCCTTCGATGATCCGGCGCACATCATGGCGATCGGCCGCCGTGTTGGAGAGGCCGGCAGACCCGAACGCGTAGCGTAGCAATTGAATGCGCGCGCCCGCGGACTCAGCGCCATTGTGTAGTAATTGCTCAGCTTGCGCTTTCATGTCGGCATCACCTGGCTCTTCCAGAAGTTCCAGGGCCGAGTTCACTGACGCGACAGGTGAAATCAAATCATGACAGATGCGAGATGCAATAAAAGCTGCAAGACGGGATGGTTCAATCATCTCATAACCCCAGTAAACCGATTAGGCTTCTGTCTAACCGATTCGCAGAGATTTGACGTGTCTAATCGTTCAGGTCTTCAGGGCGCTCAATATCGTCATACCCGTCACGGGCGCTTTTGAAGGTTAGAAAGAACAAACCCCCAGCCAGAGCAATGCTGACCAGCACGCCGAGGCCGTAAGCGATCCAGCCATGCATCGTCATCGAGACCCCAAGATCACTCCACATCATACCGACCGCCCAAAATGTAAGGCCGAGCCCAGCAATCGCTGCGATAATCAGAAGGAGAGTCGTTTTCATGCGTTCGATTTAAGCGGCGAATGCCGCGTGTCCACTGCCAATTGAGCAAATCGTGCTCGATCATCGACCAATAAAGGCTACATGACTTAATTGAAATCTGCGTAGGGGCTCCGAAAAGTGTCAACGCGTGCTACAGGTTATTAAGTCTTTAACGGCACAATTCTTGAACGAAACTGGCCAGTGAGATTCAAGTGGGACGGGAATTGTCCCGTCGCGGGAGTAAACCGAGTGTTGAAGTCTATGTCTGCGGGGATGCGAAGTCTGATTGGCATTGCGGCTTTGGTCGGCCTGTCAGCAGGCACCGTTCTTGTCTTGGATGTAGAGACAAACGTCTCGCCAGCGCTTGAAACGCCGCTCGAAACGCCGCTCAATCTTGCAGCGCTTACGATTGATGCCGAGGACTTTGGCATCGCGTCGCCGCTCGAAGTGCGGACAGCGACCCTGAAACGGCGCGAAACACTGTCCGATCTCGTGAAACGCCTGGATCTGCCCAATAATGATGGTCACCGCGCACTTTATAGCCTGACCTCGTCAGAGCTTTTGGACGCCCGGCGCGCCCGTGCAGGCATGGCCCTGACGGCGCATATTGCGGATGACGCGTTGAACGCCATTAGCATTGAATTGGATGCTGGACGCCGATTGATGGCCAAGCGATTGCCAGATGGCAATTACCAAGCCATGGCGCTCGAATCGCGGCTCATCCCACAGCCGATGATCGTTAGAGGCAGCATCGAAACGAGCTTGTACCAAGATGCCCAAGTGCTTGGCGCAGAGGATCAGCAAGTCGTCGATTTTGCGCAAGTGTTTGCCTACGACCTCGACTTCCAGCGCGAGGTTCACCCGGGCGACCAGTTCGAAATGGTGTTTGACGTTCTCACCGATGAACGCGGCAATGTCATTCGCCGCGGCAACGTCCTCTATGCGGCGTTGAACGGGAAAGCCGTAAACAAGTCTTTCTATCGGTTCACAACGCCCGACGAGAACATCACGGACTATTTCCAGGAGAATGGCGAAAGCTCGACCAAGTTTCTGATGAAGACCCCAATCAACGGCGCACGGTTATCGTCTCGATTTGGCAAACGCCGCCATCCGATCAGCGGCTATACAAGGCTGCACAAAGGCACCGACTTTGCGGCGCCTACGGGGACGCCCATTTTTGCCGCTGGGAATGGGGTTGTTGAGCGCGCGAGCCGGTATGGCGGCTATGGTCATTATATCCGCATCCGTCACTCAAAAGGCTACAAGACGGCCTATGCGCACCTCTCACGCTATGCGCGCGGTGTGCGCAGCGGACGCCGCGTGCGGCAAGGCGAGGTAATTGGCTATGTCGGATCAACCGGTGCCTCGACAGGACCTCACTTACATTATGAGGTCTATAAGAATGGTCGCGCTGTCGATGCTATGCGGCTGAAGCTTCCAACCGGGCGCAAGCTCGCCATGGATCCTGAAATTCTCGCCGAGTTTGAAGTTGAGCGCGATCGCATTGATGAGATCCGTTTGGCTGACAATCCGCCGGTTCCCGCCGTGCTGCTTGCCGCAGCCTCTGCGTCAGCGCAATAAACCGAACCCGCCGACGTTCATCGGCGGGCTCTTCATCGCTCCAATACATGCCACCGCTAGTTCAAGACGGCTGCGCCTTTCGCGAAATCGTTCGGCACGCCATTGATCGTGAGGCTTTGCGCCTCAGCATCAACTTTGATCGTCTCGCCATCATGGATACGGCCTTCAAGAAGTAGCCGCGCGAGTGGATCTTGCAGCTCTTTCTGGATGACACGTTTCAAGGGACGGGCACCATAGACTGGATCATACCCCCGCTCGGCGAGCCAGTGCCGGGCCGCTTCGGTCAATTCGACCGACATCTTACGGTCTCTCAGCAAATTGCCGAGCCGCCCGATTTGGATGTCGACAATATGATCAATCTCGCCGCGGCCAAGGCGTTGGAAGAAGACCGTTTCATCGATCCGGTTGATGAATTCTGGACGGAAATGCGCTCGGATCGCGGTTGAAACCGCCTCGCGCTGCGCGGGGCTCAGCTCACCTTCTTCGCCGTTCGCAATCGCATCCGCGCCGAGGTTCGATGTCATGATCACGACTGTATTCTTGAAATCGACTGTTCGACCCTGACCATCCGTCAGTCGGCCATCATCCAGGACCTGGAGCAGCGTGTTGAACAGATCTGGATGCGCTTTCTCGACCTCATCGAACAGGACGACTTGATAAGGGCGGCGGCGGACAGCTTCGGTCAGGACCCCGCCTTCATCATAGCCGACATAGCCCGGAGGCGCCCCGATCAAGCGAGCCACCGAGTGCTTCTCCTGAAACTCCGACATGTCGAGCCGCAAAACGGCGCTATCATCATCGAATAGGAATTCGGCCAGCGCTTTGGTGAGCTCTGTTTTGCCGACCCCGGTTGGGCCCACGAACAGAAAAGATCCGATCGGACGGTTTGGATCCTGCAGCCCAGCGCGGGCACGACGCACCGCATTAGAGACCGCTTGCAACGCATCTTCCTGGCCAACGACACGGGCCCGCAAGGCATCTTCCATACGCAGCAGCTTTTCGCGCTCGCCTTCCAGCATCTTGTCGACCGGAATGCCCGTCCATTTGCTGACGACACCAGCGATATGATCGGGGCGCACGACTTCAGAGACAAGCCCGCCTTCGTCACCGGCATCTTCACTGCCTTCAACGTCTGCAATGCGTTTCTCGAGCGCGGGAATAGCTGAGAATTTCAATTCCGACGCTTTCTGCAGGTCGCCGACGCGCTGCGCTTCAGCCATTTCAGCATAGGCGCGATCTAGCTCTTCCTTCGCGGAGGCAGCACCTTTCAGCTTATCTTTTTCCGCGGCCCAAGCTGTGGTGAGTTCATCCGATTTGGTTTGCAGCTCGCCAATCTCGCCCTCAATCGTTTTCAGGCGATCGACAGAGGCGTCATCTTTTTCCTTTTTGAGCGCTTCGGCTTCGATCTTTAGCTGCAGCAAGCGCCGATCGATCTCGTCTAGCTCTTCCGGCTTGGAATCGACTTGCATGCGCAGGCGCGAGGCGGCTTCGTCCATCAGGTCGATGGCCTTGTCCGGCAAAAAGCGGTCGGTGATATAGCGGTTAGAGAGCGTCGTGGCTGAGACAATTGCGCTATCACTGACCCGCACACCATGATGGGCCTCATAGCGCCCTTTCAGGCCGCGCAAGATGGAGATTGTGTCTTCAACGGTCGGCTCATCGACATAGACCGCCATGAAGCGGCGGGCCAAAGCCGCATCGCCCTCAACATATTTGCGATACTCATCGAGCGTCGTGGCGCCCAGACAATGCAATTCGCCGCGCGCCAAGGCTGGCTTGATCAGGTTAGAAGCGTCCATGGCGCCATCGGTTTTCCCGGCGCCGACCAGGGTGTGCATCTCGTCAATGAAGAGAACGATGCCGCCTTCGGCCTGTTCGACTTCTTTGAGGACGGCTTTCAAACGCTCTTCGAACTCACCGCGAAACTTCGCACCGGCAATCAACGCGCCCATGTCGAGCGCGAGCAGGCGTTTTTCCTTCAGGCTTTCCGGCACATCGCCGTTGACAATGCGCAGCGCCAGGCCTTCCGCGATCGCGGTCTTCCCCACACCTGGTTCACCGATCAGGACCGGATTGTTCTTTGTCCGGCGGGATAGGACCTGGATGGCGCGGCGGATTTCTTCATCGCGTCCAATCACCGGGTCGAGCTTACCGGAGCGCGCATCTGTCGTCAGGTCCCGCGTATATTTCTTAAGCGCTTCGTAGCCTTCTTCAGCATTGGCGCTGTCGGCGGTGCGGCCTTGGCGCAGCTGCGTTACAGCCGCCTCCAACAGGCTCGGCGTGACGCCCGATTGGGCGAGCGCTTCGGCGGCTTTGTTTTTCTTAAGGCTCGCCAGTGCGATCAGCAGGCGTTCAACGGTGATGAAACTGTCACCAGCTTTCTTGGCGCTGGCTTCGGCGTCGGCAAACAGTTTCGCGGTGCTTTGGTCGAGCCGCAACCCGCCTTGGCCGCCGCTGACTTTCGGGACAGCGCGCAGGGCGTCATCAAGCGTCTGGACCACGCGTTCAGGCTGGCCACCCGCCGCACGAATTAGGTTTACCGCGAGTTGGTCGCGGTCTTCGAGCATCGCTTTTAGAATATGCTCGGGCAAAAAGAGTTGATTGGAATTGGCGAGCGCTGCGGTCTGGGCGGCTTGGAGGACGCTTTGCGCGCGCTCGGTATAGGTTTCAAAATTCATATCACATCCCCTTTCAAAGGCAGATCTGGGCCCGCCAACATGGGTTGCGCGGGGGGTAAGTTTCGTCTGGGTCCCGCTCAGCAGCAACCCGTTCGGATCTCATGTGGGAATGCGAAAACGGGTTCGCAAGCGCTAAACCTGCGAACCCGCATATTGAGAGTAATCTCGTCGGATTAAGTGGCCGGAATGAGTCCAGCTTTTTCTGGATCGCCGACCATTTTGGTGAGCGTTTTGCGCAGCTTATTAAGCGCTTGGTGCTCAATCTGCCGGACTCGCTCTTTCGAGATGCCGAGGCGCTTGCCGAGAACTTCTAAGGTCACGCTATCATCGGTCAGGCGGCGCTCTGATATGATCAGCGTCTCGCGCTCATTTAGGACTTGCAGCGCTTCCGCAATCCATTCTTTGCGCTTGGCATTGTCACGCTCTTCCATGACCTGCTGGTCTGGGGTCGCGCTTTCATCTGGGAGGAGATCTTGCCACTGCGCATCACCGTCAACGGCGAGCGGCGCATTCAAGGAACGATCAGAAGCCGAGAGGCGCGAGGCCATATTCTCGACGTCGCGGATTGGTACTCCAAGGTGCTCTGAGACCCATTTCTTGTTTTCCGCTGTCATCACGGCGTCGCCCGTATCATCAATTTTGGCGCGCAGGCGGCGGAGATTGAAGAAGAGTGACTTCTGAGCTGCCGTGGTGCCGGTCCGCACGATTGACCAATTGCGCAGAACATAATCCTGGATTGAAGACCGGATCCACCACGCAGCATAAGTTGAGAAACGCACCTCGCGGGAGGGTTCAAACCGCGCTGCCGCTTGCATCAAGCCGACATTGCCTTCTTGAACCAAGTCAGCGAGCGGCAATCCGTAATGGCGAAATTTAGAGGCCATAGAGATGACCAATCGCATATAGGCAGTGGTCAATTCATGCAGGGCGCGTTCGTCTTCATGATCTCGCCATCGGCGCGCGAGATTAAGCTCGTGCTCGGCTTCGAGCATTGGCGCCTTCATAGCCTTGCGAACAAAGCTGCGATCTGGATTTCCACCGGCTTGACTTGTTGTCGTCATGTCACCTCCCAAACCCGTTAAGGGTGTGTTCATAGAGGTTTACGAGTCCTTTGCGCGAGTGGATCAAAAAAATCTTGAAATATTTTTGTGCGCGCTAAAAGAAACTTTCAGTGACGAAAATCCGCCAGCTGTGGATCTTTCGACGGACCCCGGTTCATCAAACGTTTCACCCTATGAACAATGAATTTTGTATTGGAGAAACGAGTGAATTCAACGATCTCTGGCGTAACCTGCGCGGCGATCTTCCTGATCGGTACAGTCTCGGCGTGTTCTGGTGGGGGAGAGACTTCCCAACCAGCACCGAGCACCGTCGCACCTCCCTCCACACCGCCGCCAGCCAGTTCGGCGAATGTGATGAGCGAGACCGATATCATCTATGGAAGTGGCCTCGTCCAGAATGGCGCCGTGAACCTTCTTCTGGATATTTATCAGCCAGAGGGAGACTGCACCGACCCCCGGCCATTCGTCATCGGAATTCATGGCGGCGGTTTCACAAGCGGATCAAAAAGCAGTGCCAACTGGGTCGATAATATGGAAGCGGTCGCCGCGGCGGGCTTTGTTGGTATATCGATTGATTATCGGCTGGTCGGCGACAATCCGGTCGTTTCCGCGGAGTTTCAACCCATTGCTGATGATCTTCAGGATGAGGCTGATCGCTTGGCTCTAACTGACACGCAACGCAGTGTTCTCAACGCCGCGGCTGCCGCTTTTGAAGACTCTTCCGCGGCTTTGGCGTGGGCGCGTGATAATGCGAGCGCAAGGTGTCTGGATATTGATCGATTTGCGATCTGGGGGTCGTCGGCCGGCGCTATAACCGGCCTCCACATTTCTCATGGATTGGATGACTATTTTATCGATCGGCCCAAGCCGCTCGTCGTCATAGACTATTGGGGGCGCTTGCTGCTCGATGGACTAGTTGATGCGGACGGTCCGCCATTCATGATCATTCATGGCACGGCCGATCAATCACAAATCTACGAAGAGACCGCTTTGGTCTTGGCTGCGGAAGCCGACGCTGTGGGACTTCCCTACAGTTTCTACACGATCGAAGGGGGACCGCACGGCTTCAGCAGTGTCAATCCGAACCGCGTCGAGATCAATGGGGAGACCCCCCTGACTGTGACGATTGAGTTCATCTCCGATCACCTTCTCGGCGAGACTCCCAATTATGAGGTTCAAACAATCGTACCAAACTGATGGAGATTTCCCGCATTTGAATTGCCTCTAACAGCGCATTGTTGCCGAGGGTCACCTTTGATGCGGTTTGTTTCTGGCCGCGTCCAGCAAGTATTTGAGCTGTGATTTGTATTTATCGCTCGACGGTGGGGCGATGCCATCGACGCGAAGAGATTTCTCCACCACGCTAAACCCAAACACAACCGCGGCGAAAAGGGCGGCGCGCTCTGGGTCCAATAGATCACGTAGAGACTGCTGGAATTGCCGATCGTATAGTTCGCGGATCAGGCTTCCAACCTCCTCATCATACGAATTGGTCAGAAGCATCGTTACCGCGGACGGCTCAGAACCTGTGCGCGGTGTTTCGGCGAAGATGCGGACAAAGGTATCCACCAATTCCGTTTCATTGGCGGGCGGCGTTTCGAAAACATCAAAGGCGCCCTCTAATGTCGCTTTAAACAAACCCAATTTCCCGCCAAAGTGACGTGAAATAAGGGCGACATCCACGCCGGCTGCGCTGGCGATCTGGCGCAATGAAACGTTCGAATAGCCTTTCGCCCAAAACTGGCGGCGCGCGTGCAGCAGCAATTTGTCCTGAGTTTTCATCTCAACCATCACGCGACCTTACATCTTGAACGAGCCTTATAGTCAACAGGTGTTGACAATTTTCGTGTGATGCTTATCTGGGGTGTCAACAAGTGTTGACAAGGCTGGGTTCAAGGAGTGGAAAATGCCAAAGAAGATCACAAAGAGTGGATTTCGAAACTGGAAAACAGACCGACTGCCGGATCTTAGCGGAAAGACATTTCTTATCACCGGCGGCAATTCAGGCATTGGGTTTGAGGCGGCAAAATATCTTGGGGGTGCGGGTGGCGATCTCATCATTGCTGCGCGAAACCCAGACAAAGCGGCGCGCGCCGTTGCGGCTTTAAAGCCAACAGTGAAAGGCAAGATTGATCAAGTTACCTTGGATCTCGCAAATCTTTCATCGGTTCGTGCTGCTGCAGAAGAAACAAGATCTAAAGTCTCCAAACTCGATGCTTTGATTAACAATGCAGGAATTATGCAGACCCCGGCTCAAAAGACCGCAGATGGCTTTGAGATGCAGATCGGAACCAATCATCTCGGTCATTTCCTGTTGAATGGGCTTCTTTTCGATCTCGTTGAAGAAGCCTCTGGCCGTATCGTCACGGTGAGCAGTATCGCTCATAAGTATGGTCGTATGTATCTCGACGATCTCATGATGACGAAGAACTATTCTCCAACCTATGCGTACGGCCAGAGCAAGCTCGCGAACATGCTTTATGCGTTGGAGCTGGATCGAAAACTCAAGGCCTCCGACAGCAAGGTCACAAGTTATGCCTGCCACCCCGGCTATTCAGACACGTCACTACAAAGCACAGGGCCGACTGGTTTTTGGAGAGGCATGTACAAGATTACCAATGCGCTGATGGCGCAGCCCGCTGAAAAGGGCGCCATCCCTACAGTCCTGTGCGCGGCCGGGAAAGAAGCCGTTCCAGGGGCCTACTATGGACCAACAGGAATGGGAGAGAGTCGCGGTCCTGTGGGTGATGCACTCGTGTCCGAGAAAGCGCTGAACGAAGCTGACGCGAAAAATCTCTGGCAACAAAGCGAAACGCTCGTCGACTTCTCTTGGGATCAAGTGCTCCGCACTTAGAGGTGAGAGCCTCGTGCTACAAAAAAAGCCCCGCCAGTTTTGCAGGGCTTTTGTTTAAGTCTTTTCGCCGTCTTCCGGCTCACCCTTTCAGGCGGCTTTCTTTTTCTTCGCCAGCGATTCAGCCAAGCGATCCATGGCGGTTGTGTGATCGATGCTCTCTACAGCAGCGAGCTCACGCGCCATGCGGTCCAGGGCGCTCTCATAGAGTTGGCGCTCTGAATAAGACTGCTCTGGTTGGTCTTCCATACGGTGCAGGTCGCGAACGACTTCAGCGATGGAGATCAGGTCACCAGAATTGATCTTGGCTTCATATTCTTGGGCCCGGCGGGACCACATGGTGCGTTTGATACGCGCCTTGCCGCCAAGTGTTTTCAGGGCATCGTCGACCAGTTTTGAGCCTGCAAGTGCTCGCATACCCGACGCAATCGCACGATTGGTCGGCACGCGCAGGATCATTTTGTCCTGATCAAACGAGACAACATAGACTTCCAAGGTCATGCCAGCGACTTGCTGTTGCTCAATTGCGGTGACAGTGCCAACGCCGTGAGCTGGGTACACAATTTTCTGACCTGCTTCGAAATCTAGTTTCGTTGCCGCATCTGCTGTTGCCATATGGGGGACCTCTTCTTCTACGCAAACGAGCCACGTTGCCGGCGAGAGTTCTCGTCAAATGCCGACTTAAGCATGGCTCGGATATGGTGTTATGAACAAATCGTATATCACAAAGAGTCCTAATTCTCAATAGGCGGACGCAATTCTCATTTAGTTCTCGGGGTTTACTGTGGATTCACTAAGCCGCGGGCATTTCTACCGTGAACTGTGCGCCGCCCTCTGTTCGGTTTTCAGCGATAACGGTTCCTTTATGGCTGGAAACGATTTGGGCCACGATTGACAGGCCGAGCCCGGAATTATTGCCAAATGCGGCTCCAGCCGGGCGATCTGTATAGAACCGTTCGAAAATCTTCTCGAGCTTATCGGCCGGAATACCGGGGCCATTGTCTTGGACAAGAATACGGGCGGTGGTTTGAGGGCCTTGGCGGCCTTGCTCAAGTGTAACGCTGACCGTATCGCCTTCCGGTGAAAAGGATCTGGCATTGTCGATCAAGTTACGCAGGACCTGGCCCAGAGGTCCTTCGCGGCCGCGAACCGTCAGGCCTGCATCCATGGTGGCATCTTTGAAGGTCACTTTGACATCTCGTTGATGCTCTAACCCGTCATAGGTGCGGATTATGTCCCGAACGAAGCGAGAAATGTCCAAACGTTCGGTCGGGATTCGTGTGTACTCAGCTTCGAGGCGGGACGCATTCGAGATATCTGTGATCAAGCGGTCGAGACGCTGTACGTCCTGCGCGATCACTTTGCGCAATTTCTCCAGCGCGACCGGATCATCCTGAACCATTTCAGCCGTTTCAACAGCAGAGCGGATCGAGGTGAGCGGGTTCTTAAGCTCATGTGCAACGTCAGCGGCAAAGGCTTCATTTGCGATGATCCGCTCGAATAGAGCTTCGGTCATGGCCTCGACAGACTGCGCCAGGTGTCCAATCTCGTCATGGCGTTTCGAGATCCGCTCCAAATTGAGCTTGTTGCTCGAGCCACCGCGAATCTTGTCTGCTTCACTTGCCAGTTTTCGTAGCGGATTAGCGATCCCGACTGTGAGCAATGCGGAGGTGATCAACGCAACCAGAATTGCGACAGCAATGAACGGCACCAGCGCTGTACGTTCGGCGCGAATAATAGCGTCAATATCGTTCGATTCCAGGGTGAGAACGCCAACAACGGCCGAAACGTGCTGGATCGGTAGGGAAACCGAGATGATCCGCTGGCCACGATCATTGAAGCGCTGGCTCGCGGCTTCGTTGCCAATAATTGCTTCAGCGAACTCTTCTTCAAATGTCAGCGTTCGCACGGCGTCTTCGCCTTCAGACGGGCGGAAAGAGCCAAGCACGGAAACAGCCCACTCGGACAATCCCTTGCTCCAGACCGTCAGGCGGTCAGGGTCCTGCAGCGGCGGCAGGTTCTCAACAATCACACGGTCAGACAGGAAATAGCTGTCTCCGACCAAAACGCCGTCTGTGCTGTAGATTTTACCACGCATCGTTTGTGGCAGCGACAGTGATGCAATCGCGTCTTTGGCGAGCGTGTCATCCAGAATCGGCTGGGGTTCACCATAGGCGGCTTCGTCACCGATTAGGTTGGCCAGGAGCTGTGCCTGGCCCACCAAATCTTGTTTCTTGGACACGACGAAACTGGCGCGCATCTCGTTCAAGACCATCGCACCGACGATCAGGACAATCAGGCCAGCCAGATTCGACGCAAAGATCAGACGTGCGATCCGGGAGCCGAGCAAACGCCCGCCCCAGGCTCTAATACTTCGTCTATTTCGCGCCGCAGCCATATGCCAGTCTCGTCTCCCGAACCTGAACCTTAGCTGTCTGCAGCGACTTTCATAGAGACAATGGAATCTGGGTCGCGCGGAGGTTCGCCTTTGGCGAGCTGATCAATGACATCCATGCCTTCGGTGACCTGACCCCAAACGGTATACTGGTTGTCGAGGAAACCAGCATCGTCGAAGCAGATAAAGAACTGACTGTTCGCGCTGTGCGGCTGATTGGTTCGGGCCATAGAGCAGATCCCGCGAACGTGCGGCTCAGCGTTAAACTCAGCTTGCAGGTTTGGCTTGTCAGATCCGCCCATGCCGGTGCCGTTCGGGCAGCCAACTTGCGCCATGAAGCCATCAATTACGCGGTGAAAGATGATGCCGTCATAAAAGCCTTCCCGAGCGAGTTCGCGAATTCGGTCGCAATGGCCTGGGGCAAGGTCCGGGCGCAGTTCGATTGTCACGCTGCCCTTTGAGGTTTCCATGAGGATTGTGTTTTCGGCATCAGCCATAGCAAGAAGCTCCTATCAACGGTTTCCAAACCGCATAAGCGCTTCGTGTGGCAGTTAAAAGGCCCGATTAGCGGTCAATTGCCCCTGATATCGTAGAACAAAGAGAAATCGATCGGCAGAGCGTCGCGGATGTACTGACGTACAAACAGGTTCTGATCGGAGATCGCTTTGCGCGTGACATAGACCACATCGAAGCGGCGCAATGGCGACCAATCGGCGAGGCTTGGATCATATATACCGGCTTTAAGGTCAAACACAGCAGACTTGACCTCGCCGCCTGGCATACGCCGCATTAAAACAACAGTTCGAGCATTTCCGGTGTCGCTCACGCCGCCCGCCATAATAATAGCTTGGAGCGGATCGATCTGGCCCGGCATATCGAACATGCCCGGAGACGCGACGTCGCCGCCGACGAAAATACGTTGCGACGCCGTCCCGGCGAGTAACACGTCTACATCGGGATCATTCAACTCGGTCGCCATCGCCGTCTGCACCCTTACGCGGACTTCATCGACGGTTCGGGCCGAAGCGAGGATTGGCGGCGAGTAGGGCATACGGAACAGTCCATCTGGCCCAATGGTTACGGTACGGCTGAGCTCAGGCGCGGTATGGACGATCACTTCCAACTGGTCGCCAGGCGCGAGCAAGTAGACGGCATCCGCGCCATCCTCGTGTCGCCACTCTTTCTGCGGAAATACAGCAGATTCGATCGGCGCACTGGTCTGACACGCCGACAGAATGAAAGGTAAAAGAGACAGACCAAGCCAGCGTTTCATGACACTCTTCGAGCCCTAAAAATGTAATCAAAACCTCGGCGTTAATGTTTAAGGAAGTATCAAGCGGTTAATAAGAATCTGTTCGAACCTACGCTTGGAGCCGATCGCAATGAGCGACATCTCAGACTGGGGACCGACCGGTGTCTTCCCGGCAGATGCAGCTGTGGTGCCTTCCCGCCCGCGGTTGGGTATCGCTGACCTCTTTCTGCAACTCTGGCGCGCGAAATGGCTGATGATCCTCGTTGGCTTGCCCATTTTTGCACTCGGCTTGTTCCTCGCATTTCAAATGCCGAAGACCTATGAGTCCCGCTCTTCCCTCTATGTGACCTCTGGTGACGAGGTTCGCACCAGCTCCATTTTGAGCGATCAAAGCTTCGATCCAGGCCCAGGTATCCAAGAGGTCATCCAGGGCGAGTTGCAAATTCTGCAAACCCAATTGGTGGCCGAGCGGACACTTTCACGGTTTCCCTTAGACCGGATCTATCCAAAGCTTGCCGAAGCGCGCGACAAAGCGCTCGCTCAAGGCAGTGCCGCGGAAGCCGAGGCTATCGAGTTCGAGTTTTTCCAAAAGGGCGTTGAAGCCCTGCAAGACGGGTTTTGGGCGGATGCAACGCCGAATTCAAACATCATCGCCGTTGGGTTTGAGCATGAGGACCCGCGCGCCGCAGCCGAAATACTCAATGCTGCGATGGCGAGCTACCTTCAGCGACGGGCTGAACTGTTCGGGAGTCGTCCGGTCGATCAATTGCGTGCTCAGCGGAAACGCGTTGAGGGTGACTTGTTAAACGCTGAAGCAGCCATCTCTGAGTTTCTTCGTGAAAACGGCATTGGTGATTTCGCGAGCGAACGCTCAACCGCCCAAACTCTATTCTCAGTCATTTCGAACGAATTGTTGAACGTGCAATCACGGCGAAGTGCGGCGCAAGGGCAATTAGCGCGCACGCGGACCCAGCTCGAAACAACGGATCCGGAGCTTGATCTATATGTTGAAGATTCAAGTGCCCAACGCCTCCGCGAGCTTGAGATCGAGCGTAATCAGGCCTTGGTGAACTACACGCCAGATAGCCGCCGTGTTCAGGCTATCGATCGTCAAATCGCAGAGTTGCGGGGCTTTCTGGAGGCCCAAAGCTCTCCCGTTGGGACCGTGCGCCGCGGGCCTAACCCGACTTACCAGACCCTGGAAAGCTCACTGAATTCGGTTGAAGCAGAGGTCGAGTCGCTCGACAGTCAGCGCGCTGAGCTCCAGCGGCAGCTCATCGCAGTTCAGGACAAGTTGAACCGTTTCACTGCGCTTGAGCCAGAATGGAATGAGTTGCTGCGAAACCGCGACTTGATTGAAACTAGCGTTCGCAACGTCGCTGAACGCGAACAGCAAGAGGGAACAGTGGCAGGCCTTACCGCGCTCGAAGCAGACAGCGTTAAAGTGACTGAGCCAGCCACCATTCCAATCAAAGGTAGCAGTCTGAAATTGCCGGTCGCGATCCTATCGCTCTTATTCGCGGGTTTTACGGCCCTCCTTATTGGCCTCATTCGCGCGTTTACGCGTCGCGGCTTCTCGACAGCCGGATCGCTGCAACAGACGCTCGGCATTCCCGTGCTTGGATCGGTCAGTCGCGCCTGAGTGTGACCTCGGAAGAATGTCGTTAACCATGATCGTGATATTCAAACGGTTGACGTTACAAACCTGAGCTCCGTATGCGTGACCTCCGTGAAGACCTTGATCCGATTTGGCGATCTGCCATGCGCCTTGGCGGTGCATCAGACGGCGCCCGAATTATGATGTTCACGTCTGCCCTTGGCGGGGAAGGGGTATCAAGTATGGCCGCGAGTTTCGCGTGTCTCGCTGCGCGGCGGTCAGAAAAACCGGTTTGGTTGGTTGATTTAGATTTCCGCGGGAATCCTCAGTTCACGGCTTTCAAAAAAGGCTTTGCTCGCGATGTCGGAAAACCAGGACGCGCTTTTGATGCGTCTCTAAAGCAAACCCCCATCTTTGATATCAGTCCAAAAGCCGCCGATGGCCGCTTCGACAAGCTTCTGACGGTTAATGAAATTGAGGGATTATCGCTTTTGGTGAGCCGGTTTCGCGGTGAGCGATTAAGCTCTGGTCAAACGGTTAGTCTTCAAAACTCGCCGGACTGGTGGAAAGCGCTGCGGCAAATTGCAGGCTGGGTGATCGTTGATGCACCGGCACTGTCTCAATCTTCAGCGGCGCTAACGATGGCCAGCGTGATGGATGGAATTGCCTTAGTCGTTGCAGCCGATCACACAACACCGTCTGAAGTTGATGATGCAAGATCTGAGCTTGAGGCACGGCAAGGCCGTGTTCTCGGTGCGGTGTTGAACAGGGTGAAAGCCGATGCACGGTTCGCTGACCGCTTCAGCGCCTAGTTCCGACGCGCCAGCCTCTGAGCAACCGGTTCATCGCGCCGAATTTCTGCTCTTGATTGGCGTATTGCTGATCTTCAGCGAAGGGATATTACCGCGTCTTTTGTCGAGCAGCGGGTCCACCGACGGGTCCGCCTTGCTGCGATATCTTTGGTTGCCCGTCTATGCCGTCACGTTCGCGGGAATTGTCTGGAAAATTCGCGAGGTCGCGCAAGCCTGTTTGCGGCTGCCCTTCTTGATGGGTTTGCTCGCCGTTTGTGCCGTGTCATTCGCTTGGTCAATTGATCCTGGACTGAGCCAACGACGAAGCCTTGCCATTGTCATGACGACGGCCGCCGGACTTTATCTTGGGTCTCGCTACTCTTGGCGGACCCTGCTTCGGGCGCTGGCTATTACCTGGTTCATTATTGCGGTTACCAGTTTTCTCACCGCGCTCGCGAACCCGGCCTTTGGCCGCGATTTCGATGTTCATGGCGGCGCTTGGAAAGGGCTCTTCTATGAGAAGAACCAGCTCGGCGGACATATGGCGCGGGCGGCTTTGTTCGGAGCCTTCTTAGTGATTATGGACCGGCCCTATCGGCGGATCTGGGCGGCCCTCACGGGGCTCAGCGTCCTCCTCGTCTTGCTGACCACATCTAAAACCGCCTTGCTCGGCCTCCTCATAGGGCTCGGGATCCTCTGTGCTGCGGCGATTATGAAGCGAGGTATGATCTTTGGCTTGGTTGCCGCCTGGCTAGGCGTCGTTTTCAGCGCTGTGGCGGTCGGTATTCTCGTCTTTGCGCCTGAAATTGTTGTGGCCGTGCTTGGGCGTGACCTAACCCTAACCGGTCGAACGGATATTTGGGTCACGCTTATGGATTTCATCTCGGAACGCCCGCTTCTAGGCTATGGGTACGGTGCCTTCTGGGATGAAGGGAGCAATCCTGGGAACTGGGTACGTGAAATGCTCGAATGGGATGCGCCGACCGCTCATAATGGTTGGATTGAGGTGACGCTGGCGCTCGGGGGCATCGGATTGGCGCTCTTAGCCCTCGACTTTATACTCACGATATGGCGCGCGGCATGGGCCTCAATCAATACCTGGACGGGTGTGTTTGCGCTGGCCTTCTGTGCGCAATTCTTCTTGTTCAGCCTGTCGGAGAGTGCATCACTCCAGCAGAACTCAATTGTCTGGCTGATCTATGTTGCGCTTGCTGCGAAGCTGGCGCGGCGCCCCAAAGGATTGATTTTTATCAAACCGGCTCAACCGCGTGCGCCTGTGCGGTCGATGATGCAGGCTTAGACGTGCTGGCTTTCAAAGCGGCAGCTCCGTAGAATTTCATATCAATCCACCAGAAGACTTTGCCGATACCGCGCACCGCGCGATCGAGCTGAAACGCGCGTCCAGGATGACGGATCAAACTTAAGCCAATCCACTGCAGTCCATGAAAGGCCGCTTTGCCTGCACCAACCATCATCCAAAGTCCAATCAGATCAATCCGAGGGCGCAAGCCACGCCGGGCAAAAGTGATTGGGGCTTGGCCATAAGAGAAGGCGCGGCGCAGCGTATAGGCCAGCGTAACGCGCTCCGGCAAAGGATGCTCCCAAACCGGTGCATTCGCGGCCCAAGCAAATTTTCCGTTCGACCGCCGGGCACGCGCAAACAGCAAGTCATCCTCACCGCCAATCTCGTTCATGTCCGTATCAAACCAAGGCGCACCGCCATTAATCTGAGAGAAGTCGACCAAGGCATTGCCGCTGCCGAAGGATTCTTCAATGAAGCCAGACGATAGCTCTGGTTCGCGCGCAAAGAATTGCTCGAAATAGGCTTTATGCCGTCTCTGTCCGTCTGGCAGCGCGCTTTGAACGGGTCCAAACGTGACCGCAGCCGGGAATTTCTTATAATTGGCGAGCAAATTCTCTAGCCAGTTTGATGGGGCTGTTTGATCGTCATCCAAAAACGCGATCAAGTCTGTTTCGACGATCGACATGGCGGTGTTTCGAGCGTTTGCCACGCCCGGTGCTGGCTCATGCAAGGCAATCATATCGATGCAGGTCGGGCACTCACCAGTTAACCGCGCGATCGCGTCAGACGCCGTCGCAAGCGGCGTGTTGTCGACGATGACGATTTGAAACCCGTTTGCAGCATAGGTCTGCGAAAACAAGCTGCGCACGGCGGCCAGGAGACCGTCCGGTCGATTGAAGGTCGGTACAACGACACTGATCATAGCCGCGCACCATAGACAGACGCGCGATAGAGTTTCAGGCCAAATAAACGGGCTTTGATCGGTGCGGCTTTCATTTGAGCGAGTTTCAGTGCGGAGGATTGAAGCAAGCTGCGACCTGGCAGGGGACGCAAGGTTTTCGCCATTCTGTAGAGCGGCGTCGAGGACATCACTTGAGGGTGGCGCTCAACCAGGCGTGCGAAATTATCGGCTGAGCCTGCATATTTCTCAATCAGCTTCGGATCGGGATCGAGGCCTAAATGGGTTGCTGTATTTTCGATATGATGAACGGGATAATCGCCCGCAACTCTGAGCCCCCAATCGACATCTTCCCAGCCCCAGCCGACAAATCCAGGATCAAACCTGACCGCATCAAGGATCTGGCGATGGACGAGGATGTTCGAGGTAAACACGTAACGCCCTGGCGATAGACTGCGCACCTCTGCTGATACGCATTCAGATGTTATCGACTGCGCCGCGTGGAGCCGTGTTTCGTCGGTTGGGCGTACGTTTTTTAGGCTAAACCCACCCGCGATCAGAGATGGCTCAGACTGCGCTTCTATGGCGTTTAGATAGTTCGAAAGAAACGCTTCATCGTCCGGTTGCATGTCGGCATCTAAGAATAGAACCCAGTCCGACTCAGCCAGATCTTTGAGGCGATTGCGCGCATGGCTGCGGCCCATATTTTTCGGCGCGCTGATAAGGCGGGCTGGTCCAGGAAAGCGCATTGTGTGCCGGATCAATCGGCTGGTAAGATCTGAATCGAGCGATCCATCATCGAAGATTAAAAGCGTACACTGCTCGGCCCCTGGCAAACGAGCTAGGCTACACAGCAAGGCGTCTGCGCTATCCTTCCAGGTCGGCACGCAGATCGTGATCCGGGCTTCGCCAGACTTCGAATTGGTGAACACTTCCTCCCCGTGATCCGTCGTCCCAACGGGCAATCGGCTCTGCATCTGGGCAGAGTCAATCTCTTCGAAAGGCGTGTCCCAACCTGTTCTCATCAGCGCAGCGTCTTCGCATCGCCAAATAAGCGCGGGAGGGTCATCAGCATAATATAGAAGTCGAACCAGAACGAAGACCGGTTGACGTATTCCATGTCCAGGCGCACCCGCTCGCGCACTAGTTCTTTGGTGTGGACGGGCCCGCGCGATCCATTGATCTGCGCCCAGCCCGTAATTCCAGGTTTGACGCGGTGGCGATGCGCATAGTCGCCAACAATGTTCTGAACGGATTGCTCTTCGGTCGTCATGCCAACAGCGTGTGGGCGCGGCCCGACAATCGACATCTCGCCTTTGAGGACATTTACCAGTTGTGGAAGCTCGTCGATGGAGGTCTGCCGAATAAACCGGCCTATTCGAGTGATGCGAGGGTCGTCAGCGATCGTTTGCATAGAAATTCGTTCGGCCGCCGCGGGATCGTGGCGCATTGAGCGGAATTTCCAAACCTTGATGATTTGATTGTTAAAGCCGTGTCGATTCTGGCGGAACAGGACCGGGCCTTTGCTTTCCAGTTTTATCGCGATCGAGAGCAGCAAAAAGAGAGGGCTGAACGCGACGAGCATGGCGCTCGCGAAGAACAGGTCAAAGACGCGGTTCGAAATCGCGCGGCGCGTATCATGCGGACTTCCGGACACATAGGCTGCGGGAGAGTGCGCGATTTTCGCGAGGCTTTCGGTCTCTGGATCGAAGCCGTCCAAGTCCAGAAGCAGGACCACGCGCTGCGGTAAGATGCGCAGCCGGTCGACAAGTGTTTTAACGCGGTCGCGCGCATCTGATGTCACAGTAACGACGATGCGATCAATCTCAGGCAGACGTTCCCAGGCTAATAGGTCATCCAGTCGTCCCAAAAGCGGTGCACCCGCCATCGACCGAGGCGCACGTTCGAGACGATCGTCAAATATTCCGACGATGTTGAGCTCGCGGCTTCTCGCGTTGCGCTCAATCATCCGGCGCGCATTTGGCGTGGCCCCGACAATCACGACGTTTTCGCCTATCCATCCAGCGCGGGTCATCTGACGCCCCAGAACCAGAAAAATGATATGGCACGCGGTAACGGTGACCCATGTGGTGAAGATTGCAAATGTCGCCCAATGAACGAGCTCAGTCGGATAGAGCCAGCCGGTTGTAAAAGCGAGGGCTGCGAGTGGAAGCCCAGAGCCATAAGCGGTTGCGACCAGATGATCTAAAATACTTTGATTGACCCGCAGATCGTAGGCGGAAACGGTTCGAAGGCCCCAAGACGTTACGATTGGGATCAAGGCGAATGGTAGGATCTGAAACACTGTTGCAGAAAGCAAACCGATGCCAGAAGTGATGAGGAAATATGCAACAATGAGAGAAGCAATTGTTAGGTCGAAAACCTTAAGAGCGAACCGCATGCCTGAGACACGGAATGGGATTCTGCGAGACGGAAGACGCGCAGAGGCAATGTCCACCGTGTCATTCGCCGGGACGTCTGGAGAATATGTGGTCGGTCCGGGCCTAGATTCATAGATAGAATCTAGGACATCAACGTCCCTTGTCGTACTCGTCGGCATCGCCATACCTCGTCCACCTAACCCCAACCTTGCACATCAAGATCAAGATTAACCTTCGCCCCTGTGCCAAATTTGATGCAATTCCAGGGCCGTAGTGCCGAAAACGGACAAACGTCACTGCTTTTTGTTTACTAAAGCTTGTCTTTGACCCACTCGCGCGTGAGGAATCCATCGATCACATCGCAGACCAACCCAATCTCAGTTAAGGCGCTGATATAGCGATCCGGGTCCACCAACGGCTTCCAAACGGACCCTGCTTCAAACTGATCATCCGCTTCCAGGGCGAGGGTCAGATGGTCGCCTTCAAATATTCCCCGCAACTTCCCGCCTTTGAAATGACGCTCCAGAGCGATGAGGCGCTCCATTCGATCAGGCGTTAACAAAGCCCGCGCCTCAACCTGATCGTCGGAATAGATCGTGAAATTGTCTTCGAGTTCTTTCGCGACCAAATCGACCTTTTGAAGCGTTTTGTCGCCGAAAAAGCCTTTCCACCAGCCTTGGCGGGCCATCAGTGTGCGTCCGAGAAAACGCTCAGGGTACTGAATATGGAATAAAAGCCCCTGGAAAACCGTGACCGTCCGGCGGTTTTTGCCCGATCCGCGTTCTTCAGTGAGTTTACATTCAACCAACGAGAAATGCGTCTCGGCTCTATCCCCTTCGATTAGGTCTTCGAATTTGCGATTATCATAGCTTGGAAGGAGCTTGGCATCGCGCAGGACTTTGAAGGCCGGCGTTGGGGTTGGGGTATCATCGCCAGCCGCAAATAGCTTCGCAGCGCCTTGTGTCTTTAGGGCGTGAGAGCTGATCCACGACCCGGCTGATTTCCAATCTGATATGCCGCTCACATCGGGGTGTAGGGTTTCGTACTTGAAACCGAATGACTCTGCCGCGGCCCCGACGACCAATTGTTTTGTCTCTGATTTGACCCTGAACAAGGGAATCCAAGCCGCCGCACTTCCGATGCCTGTAATCGCAATGGCCGCAAAGATAACAAGCATGACGCCCGCACCGCGGGTGGCAAACAGTAAGATCAACGCGAACGCGCCGACAATCAGTCCCGTCCAAAGTGTTCGGGTGCGTGCTTTGGAAATGATAGAGCGACGCTCAGCTTCCCGCCCCGCAAGCGCCGGCTCGAGAACGTCCGTCCACACTTTCATCGCGTTTTTGAACTCTGGGCGTTGTGCAACGAGCGTCGAGAAGATGGCGTCTGTGATCCCGCTAGACATGTTTGGTCCCCTTATTCGCCTTCGCCCCAAAGTGGTTTGTCAGGGGAAACCACCGCCGACAAGCGTGAGAGCAGCCGGTGCAACGTTTCGGCTTCATCCGCGCTGATCGCATCAAGTAACTCACGTTCGCTTTCGATCGCGCGCGGGATGACGGCGGCGTAGATGGCTCGGCCCTCATCGGTCAGGCGCATCGGCGCGCGGCGGCGGTCATCAGAATCGATGCTACGAACGAGAATACCGCGTTCGATCAAACTGGCAGCAGCGCGGCTAACGGTCGGTTTGTCCATAAGTGTGCGCTGCGCAACCTCGGTACTGGTCAGGCCTTCGCGCTCCCCCAGCACAGCAATGATGCGCCATTGCCAAACCGAAAGTTCGAATTCCTGCTCATAGATTCTTGCGATTTTGCTCGATACCGCGTTGGACAAAACTGATAGCCGGTACGGTAAGAACCCGTCGAGGCTTAAGGCAGGGTTTTCGCTCATTCTTGCTTCCTCTTCAGTTTTTCCTATCACGAATTCCTTACTAGCTTAATATTGTGCGTGAGAATCCATCCAGAGCGTGTCGATCGCGTAAGGCTGTGAGAGCTGTGATCTGAGATGTGAGGATAATGAACGTCAGGGTCGGATCGTTTAAGACTGACCGTTATGTCAGTATAACTGGGGCATCTTGCCTAATCTTGTTGCATATTTTCTTGTATATGCCTCGATTACCTGAGACTCTCCGAGGTGAAAGGGGGCATGAGATAAATGTTTGGGTCCGAAGCGCGTTCAGCATCGCCTATCCTGTCTGTCGACTTGAAAAAATTTGATCTGAGCGCCGAGGAATATATCGCGACCACGGCAGGTGGATGGTCGGCCACGCCCTTGAAGCAGCAGCGCGTGCGCGCTGGCGTTCTCGCAAATTGCTGGCAAGTCGGGCCTTGCATGTTCATCGAGTATGATCTCGGACCATACTTTTTCGAGGCCACAAATGCGCATGTGCAGAATGGCGGCCCAGTGATTGTGTTCGAAAAAATCCTATCCGGATTTGAGTATGGTCGCTTTGCGGGAGAAGATCACTACGCCGGAGCCGATACAATCATATTGCGCGGTCAGGACGCGATACGCAGACAGATTGCAACCGCGACCCGGCGCCAAGAGCTTTATATTTCAAAACAGTCTATTGGACTCAATCCAAACCAAGCTTTGCTCAGTAAGTTCATCGCGCCAAACACGCTGGTGGGCAGGATCTTACATGCTGAATGGGATGGCATATTCGAAAGTCTGAAAAATGGAGCGACCAACCAGCCCCAGAGCGCAGTCGATCGGTTGGCGGCGGCGTTGAAGGTTGCCCTAGGCGTTAATCCCCAGCGCGAAGATGTCCGAGCTGAGGCGCGTGAGCTTCTGTTTCGCCAAATCCAGCGTTTTGTCGGCGCCAACCTCGATCATCCAGATCTCAATACCACAATGATATTGAGCCAGTACGGTGTATCCCGAGCTTCACTCTATCGAATGTTTGAATCGATGGGGGGTGTTCGAAATTACATAACCGAACTGCGGACCTCTAAGGCCCTCTTGGACGTATTCGAGAGCGGGAGAGGGTATGGCGCGATACGGTCGGCGCAGGACCGCTGGCGCTTCTCGTCTCAGCCGAACTTTAACCGTGCGGTGAACCGCCTGTTCGGCAACAGCCCGAAAAAACTGCTCTCATCTGAAGCGGATCTCGATATCTCGTTTCGATTGAAGTCAGACTTCGCGGCAGATTTTCTCGACAATCGTTGGGGCGCGCCTGCGCCGGATCTGTCGCAAATGGTCGCTTAGACTGATAATTCTGTCGAGCCTCAGAATGAGAGCGCAGTCGCCTGAGGGTTATTCAATTATCAATTTGGATGCGGCCCTGCGCCCACTCCGTTTCGGGTTCGAAACGTTTTGTCAGCGCGTATAATGTACCTTATATACAACCGAGTTTTGAGACGTGAGGATAACGACAAGGGTCGAATTCGATGCGAATAAAGGCTCTATAGAGTAGAATACTGCAATCAAGGTGAGCTATTAAGACAACAAATTTGGCGAGAAATGCGGACAGACAGGTATTCAATAAGCCAAATTGGACTGGGGGCGACGTGAAGATCGACGAGTATGGAGAAGCCTTAGAACGCGAGGTCATGATCGATCCTATTTTGGAATCTTTTGATCTTGGGGTGGATGAATATGTTGACCTCGTGTCGGGTGCATGGGCTGCGACGCCATTGAATGCCAATCAAGCGAAAACGGCTCTCCAAAGCCAATTTTGGCATGCCGACCCCTGTTCGCTCTCTCAGATTTCAGTGGCCGCGTTTATCTACGATTATCAAGCGATCCATGCTGGAAAAGAAGGCCCGATCCTGACGTTTGAAAAACTCTTGTCCGGATTTCAAAGCGGCGTACGGGGCGGAGTTGAGCTCTATTTCGCTCCTGGGCCAATCTATTTGGCGGGGCACAATAAGAAAGGCTCCGCAATCGGCACCGAGATGGTGATCCAAGAATTCTACGTACCGAGAGAGATGGTCGGGATTTCGATCAACCAAACAACGCCATATGTGGAAATAAGTCCGCGATCATTGATTGGAAAAGTTTTGCATGAGGAATGGAACGCTGTGTTTGCGAGTGTCACAGGCGAGAACGGCCAAATCTCGAACCATGCGCATCAAAGACTGGCGACGGCGCTTAAGATCGCGCTTGGCGTGGATCCGCAGCGCGAAGATGTCCGGTCTCAGGCGAGAGAATTGTTGCGACGCCAATTGCAGCGTTTCATTGTTGAGAATTTAGAGTCCCCGAAACTAACTGTTGAAATGATTCTAAGTCGGTTCGGCGTCTCGCGCGCATCTCTCTATCGGATGTTTGAGGTGTATGGCGGGATCCGACACTACATTACTCACCTACGTGCATCAAAAGCGGTGCTGCAAGTCTGGCAAACCCAAAGTCAGCGCGGGAGCGTTCACGCAGCCCAAACCCGTTGGGGGTTTGCGAGTGGAAATGACTTTAACCGGACAGTCCGCCGATTGTTTGGGAACACACCGAAGCGTTTGGTATCAAGTTTTGTAGACCGCGACGACTTCGCCGGTCACCCGTCATCCATAGTACATCATCCCAATCGAAGACGTCACGAGCGCGGCGAATTAAACGGCAACAGCAGCCCTAGGTTCTTTTCCCCCGGCTCTTTGGTCGATAAAATGCTGTACTATGGATGACGGGTGACCGGCGAAGTCGTCGCGGTCTACAAAACTTGATACCAAACGCTTCGATTGGGATGATGTACTGACGCGAGCAGAACTGACAGTCCACTTTCAGTGTGCCATCTGGCTCAACCATGTCGCGCAGGCTCTCATCCGCCATGCCTTGCAGCGTACCGACCAAGCGTTCTCGGCTGCAGGTACACACATCG